>CANJZR010000117.1 GCA_947479075.1 Planctomycetaceae bacterium | reverse complement strand
AGTCACGGCATCTCTTCAGTGAACGGGGCTCGCTGGAATTGCAGTAGGTGCTGGAGTGGGCGTCACAAGATTTTTCTTGGGTGGCTGATTCGCCCTCCCAAAGACAGACAAGATCAGTATCACAATGATGAAGAAGGCGACAGCTCCTTCAAAAAAGTTATAAGCTCGAGAGAGGCCAAATTCTATACCCGCAAGAAGGAAGAAGAGAATTACGAGCTGCCATTCCGAATGAACGGCGGCTGCAGTCAGTAAGATGAAGAATGTGCCAATCAAGAACATATAAATTGCTTGGAATCGCCAGTATTCACACCGACTTCGCAAATCGCCGATTTCCGTTACGAAGGCAGATTCAAGAAGATTGCCTTCAGCGTCGACCGCGTAGTAGCTCTCCATGGGATGTTGCCCAAGGAGTGAATAGGCTCGCTCGATGGCCTGTTCTCTTGTCGATGCCTCGGCCACGGGGGACTTCTGAGTTGTCACCGTTCCCATGATGCCTTGGGCACGGAGTGATTCATCGAAATTGTATTGCTTCTCGTCATCATCGAGATTTTCGTAGATCAGAAATGGCATGTTGAACACTCACTTTCTTGATCCACAAACTTTGTCTTCGAGTTATGCCGACCAGAGCCTAATTAAGAACTTCTTCAGATCGGCGTCGCTGACTTGTGATGCAGCTATCAGCCCGATCCGGATCACCTGCCGTCCATCGCGGGCGGTGTCGACTTCGCGGGTTTCTCCGAGGGTGGAGATCTGGCCGAGGCCGAAGGTGCCGGCGGGGGCGTAGAGTTCGAGGTCGATCGAGGTGCGGCGTTTCGTATGGACTTCGATGGCGGGCTTCGATTCGCCGGGGCGGGTCCAGGTAACGGTCTGCTTGCCGCCCCATTCGGTGGACGAATCTTTCGCGATCGATTCGATCAGCGTGAAGAGTTGATCGAGCGTCTCGGCGTCCCATTCCACTCGTTTGGCACTCGGGAAGCCCTTGCGGGAAAGATGCCACTTCCGGCCCAGGACCTTCCACGGAGCCAGATCACCAACGACCAGCGCAGCTGCGGTTGATTGCTGGCGGTAGCTGTTGACGGCGGAGGCGAGGAACTTCTGGAACGCGGGGGTGTCGATCTCGCGGGCCCAATGGACGGTAATCGTGACCTCCTGGAATGGGCCCTTGATGTTCTTGACCTTCACGCGGTCGCCGCGCCCATAGACGGGGAGTTCGTCGAGCTGATCGAGTGCTTTGAGTGGGAGCTGCTTTTGGAGAGCGGCCTCGTCGAAGGTCCCCTTCTTGACGCGGAACTTGAGTGTCAGCAACCACTCGTCGCCGGTCTGGGCATGCAGGAACCAGCCTCCCGCTTTCTCGGTCGACATGACTTCGACGACGCTGCGATGGTTCCAGTTGACCGGAGCGAGTTCGTCCCGTTGAGCCAGAGCGTCGATGACCAGTTCGAGAGCTGGTCCCTCCCAGCGGCAGGGTTTCCCCGTGTGGGAGATGCGGTCGCGTGTATGCCACGCCCGCCCGTCGGTCTGCCATGGCGCAGCTGTGTCTTTGCCAACGTGCCGCAGGTCGATGTCGCCCGATTGTTTCTTCGCAGCTTCCTCGGCCCGGAAGATTTCGATCTCGCCGCGGGTTTCGTTTTCGATGATTGGAGTGAGCAATTCGCCCGTCCACGAACGAATCGGCACGGGGCGTTTGGTCTGGCTCAGGTACGTTTCACGGCGAGCCTCAGCCCAAGCCGTCGGCGTGAACGTGCCCAGTGACGATTGAGTCAGCGACGGAGACGAGTGGCTCCCCTTCTTCCCCTTGGCCCTAGCCCCTGGGACTTTGGCCTCTCCGCCCATCATCTCCTGGTAGTACGCCGCCTGCTCCACGATGTCTTCCGGCGTTCCCTCAGCCACGATCCAGCCGCCATCGACACCGGCTTCGGGACCGAGGTCGATGACCCAGTCGGCGGTTTTGATTACATCGAGATTGTGTTCGATCACAACGACGGTATTACCCTGCTCGACCAGACTCATGAGGACCTTCATGAGTTTCGAAATGTCGTCGAAGTGCAACCCGGTGGTGGGTTCGTCTAGGATGTAGAGCGTCTGGCCGTTGTTGGGACGGGCGAGTTCGGCAGCCAGTTTGACTCGCTGGGCCTCGCCGCCGCTGAGGGTGGCAGCCGACTGGCCGAGAGTCAGGTAGTCGAGGCCGATGGCCGCGAGCGTGGCCAGCGGGGCGCGAATCTTGGGGATGTTGCCAAAGAGTTCGAGAGCCTGGCCGATGGAGAGGTTGAGGACATCGGCGATCGAGTGGTCCTTGTATTGGACCGTGAGCGTTTCCTGGTTAAAGCGTTTGCCGCGACAGGTCGTACACTCGACCCACACATCGGGGAGGAAGTGCATCTCGATCTTCTTCTGCCCCATCCCCTCGCAATCGTCGCAGCGTCCACCGGGGCGGTTGAAGCTGAAGCGGGCGGGCTTGAAGCCGCGGATCTTGGCCTCGGGGAGCCGCGTGAAGAGATCGCGAATCGGCTCCCAGACCCCGGTGTAGGTCGCGGGGTTCGAGGCTGGGGTGTTGCCCAGCGGCGACTGGTCGACGAGGATCACTTTGTTGAGTTTACTGGTGCCTCGCAGATCGTCGTGCGGGCCGGGAGCCTCGCCAGATCGGGTCAGCTTGCGGGCGACGGCACGGGCGAGCGTCTCCATGATCAGGGAGCTTTTGCCCGACCCGGAAAGGCCGGTGACCACGGTGAACGCACCGGTGGGGATGTGCAACTCGTCCTGACGGAGGTTGTTCTGACGGGCTCCAGTGAGTTCGATCCAGCTGCCACCGGGGGGAATGTCATACAGGCTGCGCATGTCTTTGAGCGGAGCGGCGCTAGCCGCCGGCTCAGTAACCGCGTCCATACCGGAGCCGGCGGCTAGCGCCGGTCCGCTCACGGGGGCAGGTTCGTTAAACAGAGATTTGGACTTGGGGGGCTTCTTGCCGGTTTCTTTGCCAGCAGGCGGGGCAGTCGAGTCGCGGCGAACCAGTCTCCGAGTTTCCGGAACCGGAATCGCCTTCGCACCGCTGAGGTACGCCCCGGTCAGTGACTGCTCAGGCATCGCGAGGATTTCGGTCGGCGTACCTTCGGCGGTCACTCGCCCGCCGTTTCGACCGGAGCCGGGGCCGAAGTCGTAGAGCCGGTCGGCGGCTTCCAGGACTTCTCGGTCGTGCTCAACAAGGACGACTGTGTTGCCGAGGTCGCGTAGTCGGTGCAGCGCCCCGATCAGTCGACCATTGTCGCGCGGGTGCAGGCCAATCGTCGGCTCATCGAGAACATAGAGCACACCGGTGAGGGCGCGGCCAATCTGACCGGCCAGCCGAATGCGCTGGCTCTCACCGCCAGAGAGGGTCGGCATCGACCGGTCGAGCGTCAGGTAGTGCAATCCGACCTCGACGAGAAACTCCAGCCGGTGAATCGCCTCGGACAGCAGGTCTCCCGCGACCTTCTTCTGCTCCTTGGAGAGCTTGATGCCTTTGAGGAACTCGAGTGTCTCGGTCAACGGGAGGCGGCACAGCTGGGGCAATGTCGTGTCGTTGAGTCGTACCGCGGCAGCGTCATCTCGCATGCGGTCGCCGCCACAGACTGAGCATGGTCGCTCGCCGACGAGGTCCTGGAACAGGGCCCGGTGGGTGTAGCTGACGCGGGTGGCTTCGTCGATCGTGGGATAGATCCCCTTATGCACAAAGCGGAAGCCGGGCTGCTTTGTTTCGGGATCGGAGGGGACCGAGATCTCTTGGGCTGACCCGTAGAGGATGGCTCGCTGCTGGAGCGGGTTGAGCTGGTACCAGGGTCGGTCGGCATCGACGCCGATGGTCGATGTCAGGGCCTGCAGCATGCGGGCAAAGAGGCGGTTCGTTTTGGGATCGGGCCAGAAGCTCACCGCCCGCTGGTTCAGCGAGAGATTCGGGTTCGAGATGATCGCTGACTGGCCGGTGCCGCGTTCGACCCCCAATCCCTGACAGGCCGGACACCAGCCGAGTGGGCTGTTGTAAGAGAAGTTCTGGGGAGTAAGTTCCTGGAACGTCGAAGGCATTTGGCAGAGGGCTTGAAGACAACGGAGCTGTGAGTTGAAACTATAGGCATTCCGTGTTCATTTGGCTTGTCCGGGGAGTGGTGGACGTGAGCCAGTTGGGGGCCACTCGCTGAGCGTTCGGTAAGCTGGCGGCCGAATAAGCGACACACTTGGTTGGTATATTCGCTGTGAGGATGCTCGACGCCTCGGCAGGTTGACACCTGCCGCTCCCAAGTCTTTGGGGGAAGCAGCAAAAAAAGAAAGCCGCCTGAGGTCAGGCGGCTTTCAGCGTACTCGTGTGAGACGCGAAGCAAACTACTTGGCAGCTTCTGGGAGTTCACCAGCACCGAAGATGTCTGCATAGGTCTTCTCGCCCTGCTTCTTCTCGCCAGCCTTCTTGATCCCTGCGGCGATCTTGTCCTTGTCCTTTTCGTTCTTGGCACCGAGAGCTTCGCTCAGGGCCTTGGCGTAATCGCTTACGACCTTCTTGTCGGCTCCGCCCTTGCCGTGGCAAACGCCGCACTTCTTCTCACCGATGGCGGTGTTCTTGCTGTAAGCGTCCTGCAGTCCCTTGACGTACTGAGGACGAGCTTGAGCCTGGGGGGCGTACAGGCACGAAGCAAGAGCAGCGATCGCGAGGAACGAGAAAAACTTCTTCATTGATGTCTCCGAACTTCAGATGTGGTCAGTTCCGATGATCGTACCCACCCCCGAAAACGCTTCGTATGGGCGCAGTAAACTCCTTGTGTGCTGTCCCTACACAACATCACCGGTTCCTAGATTAGACTCAGTCTGGAGCAATAAGTCAATATTTCAGATTGAAGATCCTTGATGCGACTGAATTGTGCAGCTGCCGCAAGTGTCCCTTAACTGATTTAACAGTAAGTTCTTACGTGATTCATAAAACGACTGCGGAAGATGTAGTGACGTGAACGACGGGCGGAAACAACCGCGCTGGGGCGAATTGAGAAATCTCCTCGCGTTCCAGAAAAGAAGGTCGCCCTGGCGGTGCTGGGGGCTGCGTTTCCAGCTCTGCGAGACGATCATGAGCGAATTGGCTGACGAGTGCCCGTTCTGTCTGCATGGCGGGCGACACGTTGTTGTTCTTCGAGTCGGTGGTCTTCCCGCAAGGTCTTCTCAGATGCATCAATGTCAGTGGTTGCTGGTTTGTGCCTGCTTTGTGCTTGGGGAGGTCTCTGGCTTTGGCCAGGAGGGGGCCGAGTCGCCAACGACAAAGCCAGCTCCGTCCAAATGGCCTGCGATTAGTACATCCGGATTTGGAAGCGGTATCCAGCACTGGCGAAGAGTGCGCGACGACACTCGTTTCATCAAGGCCCTGCCCGATCAACCCAGCTACTCTCCGGAGCAGGTTCCGGAAATCGTGGACAATATCCTGCTCTTCCAGAGAGACAACGGCGGGTGGCCGAAGGACTACGACATGCTGGCGGTCCTGACCGAGGAGCAGCGGCAGGCCGTTCGAGAGACTCGCAGCCGAACGGATACTTCGTTTGATAACGGGAACGTGCATTCTCAGGTCGTCTATCTGGCTCGTGCGTATACCGCATCGGGCAATCCGGCCTGGAAAGAGGCTTGCCTGCGGGGGCTCGACTTTATGTTGTCAGCACAGCTGGAGAATGGCGGTTTCCCCCAACGATTTCCAAATTCCAAGGGCTTCTCGGCGCACGTCACGTTTAATGATGGTGTCATGATGGGGATTCTGAATACGCTCAAAGATTGCAACGACGGTGCCCCCCACTGGAGTTGGCTCGATGCGGACCGCAAAGCCAAGTGTGACACAGCTGTGATGAAAGGAGTGGCATGCATTCTCAAGTGCCAGATTGTGGTGGACGGAAAACGCACGGGATGGTGTCAGCAGCACGACAAGAAGACATTAGAGGCTGCCAGTGCCCGGACCTTTGAGTTGGCTTCGATCTGCCCGCAGGAGACCACCGAGATTGTCCGGTTTCTGATGCGGTTTGAATCGCCGACCGAAGAGATACGCGAGTCGATGGCAGCAGCTGTCGAGTGGATGCAGTCAGTCCAGCTTCAAGGAGTGAAGGTCAATCGAGTGGCTGCACCGCGTGAGGAGTTTGAGCGTCACAGTACTGATTTTGATGTCGTCGTCGTCAGTGATCCACAGGCGCCACCGCTCTGGGCCCGGCATTATGAGATTGGGACCAATCGTCCGATCTTTGCCGGGCGGGACGGAGTGAAGAAGTACTCACTTGCCGAGATCTCGAAAGAGCGGCGGACCGGAACGCTGTGGTATGGCGGCTGGCCAGATAAGATACTCAAGCAGGAGTATCCTGAATGGAAAGCCAAGCATTCGCAGTAGCGCCGCCGCTCTCCATGGCCGTCGAATTTCAGCAACTACTCGACAAGCAACTGTGACAGGCTCTGATGCAGAGCTGTGCCGTTGGTTGCCAGGAGGTCGGGGACCTCGAGTTCGAAGGTACCACCGCCCGTTTGTGTGACTCGTCCGCCCGCTTCTTCGACGATCAGGACGCCCCCGGCCATGTCCCACGGCTTGAGATTCGTTGACCAGAAAGCATCGACGCGACCGCTGGCGACATAGCACAGGTTGAGGGCAGCCGAGCCGCTGCGCTGGACTGACTGAGCCTCGGAGATCACTTTGAGGAAACGCCCAACGGCAGCACTCTCTGCAGTCGTCTTGACCGGCAGGCTGGCCATGCACATCGCCTCGGTGATTTTGTCGACCTCGGAGCAGCGAATCCGCTGACCATTGAGAAAGGCTCCCGAGCCCTTCATCGCAGAGAAGAGTTCATCGCGAGTGGGGTCATAGATCACGCCCACGACCAGCTGGCCCCGATACTCCAGTCCGATCGAAACACAGTAGTACGGGAAGCGGTGGACGTAGTTTCCCGTGCCATCGAGTGGGTCGATCACCCAGCGGTACTCGCTGTTGCCCGACTGCTGGTCGAGCCCTTCTTCGCCCAGAAACTTGTGGTCCGGGAAACGCGTGACGATGAAATTGTGAATCGCGTCCTGGGAGGCGAGGTCAGCTTCGGTCACAAGGTTCGCGGGGCTTTTCTCTCGAGCAGTGAATTTCGATTGCCACTGCTGCAACACTCGCCCGCCGATGCGGGAAGCTTCCTGGGCCGTCTGGAGAAAGGTCAGCATGAACTGGCTCTCGGGGGATCACTCGGCGTTCGGAGCGGGGGCCGGCTTCTTGGTGGGTGAGAAATCGGCTGGCACGCGTCCGCTAGCGGCCATCACTGCAAGTTCCTTCTCGATGCCCTCGTCGATATCATAGAGGCCCTCCGCCTGTTGTTTGCGGAACTGTTCGGCGACGAGCAGGATGTCCTCGTAGATCTCATCGTGCTGATCGGCATCGATGCGGTCGGTGAAGAGGAAGCCTTCGATGTGGTCGTACTCGTGCTGGATCACACGGGCGAGGAAGCCCTTGATCTTCCGCTTCCGGCTCTGGCCATTCAGATCGAATGCGTCGATCGTGATTTCCAGGGGGCGTTCGACATCACTGTAAATCTTCGGGAGGCTGAGGCAGCCTTCCTCATGGAACTCCATTCCACGGCGTGACGAGATGATCGGGTTGATGAAGACCTCTTCCTCTTCCTTCTTCTCTGGATCGCCCGATGGATTGACGACAAAGAATCGAAATGGCAGTCCCACCTGGTTCGCAGCCAGCCCCACGCCCTTCGACTCGTACATCAGGGCGAACATCTTCTGAACCGCGCTGCGCAGTGCGTCGTCAATTCGTTGAACTTCCACCGAAGGGAATCGCAACGCTGGATGGGGAAATAAAACAATCTGCATGGTCCCGCACCGTCAAGGGGTCGTCGTCTGGCACCTTTCAGCACCAGTGGTTTGTCTGAGAAGCGGGCCAGTATAAGGGACTCAATTCGATTTCCGCAGCCCGTCCGAATTATTTTTGCATCTGAGAGTCAGGTCATACTTTGCAGCGGGATGAGACGCCCTGGAAGCGAGGTCGCCGGGCACGAACGGACATTGGATGCTTCGCTTGGTGCAGCGGCACAAAAATGCAAGAATCCCAGCATGCGTGATTGATCTGCCTCGTCTCACAAGGCTCAGCCAGCTTCCTGAAATGGGTTCCGGAATGAATATCTTCAGTCTTCTCCGATCGCAGGCGAAAGTCATTCTGTGTGCCTTGGCGATGCTGGTCCTGCTGGGCATGGTCTGGAATCAGACCGATACGCCATCATCATTGGTGGTCACTCCTCCTGCCGAAACACCATCTTCCGTGAGTGGGGGCTCGACCGACACTGGCAGCAAGACATCACCGGATGCTGTGGAGCCCGTGGCTCCCGCGGGAACACCCACTTCGCCTGCCGATCCGTCAACGGGCCAGGCAGAGGCCAAATCCAAGGACGAAGAGTACCGCGCGCTGATGCTGGGCTGCTGGTTTCATATCGAAAGCGGCGAACATTGGATCGAGAACTTTCCCGATGGAACATCTCGGTTGTTGCTCAAGCTCGACTTCGTTTCGTCGTTGATCTACGGCAAACAATTGGAGATGGACCTGACCTGGGAGGTCAAGGACGGAGTGCTGACGCACACGATCATCAAAGGGACTCCCCAGGCGAACGTTGACAGCCTCGTGAAGGATTTCGGCAAAGCTCGCAAATCAAACGTCCTGGAGATCACTCAGGAGCGAATGCTGCTGGGAACACTGGGCAAGAAACCCAAGAAGGACCTCTGGACCCGGAGTCCCCTGCCCAAGGAATGGGGCGAAGCGAAGCCGAAGTAATCGCTCTGTGGATAGCCAGGAACTTTAGACGCCCAGCGGTGTTATGCCGCCTTCCGCAGGCGTGATGGTCTCCACTCGATACCCGTATGAATCTGGACGACCTCGCGCAGTTTGGCGAGTGCGGTCTGGGTATCTCCCGAAGCGGCAGCTTCCAGCTGCACGATCTGAGAAATGATCTCAAACGGCAACGGGGTTTGCTCGTTGTTTCCACGGAAGATCTTGTCGTGGATTTTGCGAGCATTCTGCTCAGCCTCGTAGAACAGTTCTTCGTAGAGCTT
>CANJZR010000116.1 GCA_947479075.1 Planctomycetaceae bacterium | reverse complement strand
GGTAATTTTGTGGAGACGATGAAGCTGTGGTGGGAGGAGCCCACATCTGGTAGCACGGGCGAGCATTCCCGATTCACGGCATTTCGGCGATTTAACGCGTGGTTGTTCGAACGTGAGGGGCTGGCGTCGGGGATCTCGCTGGGTCGGCTCGTGGAGCGGGCGTTTGAGTATTTGACTCTGGAACAGGGATTACCCGCCAAGCCTGTGGCGGAGACCCTGTGGCGTGATTACCAGCGAGGAGGCCGCAGCGATAAGCCGCACTGCCTCAGGCCCTACATCACTGATGTTCAGAAGCGGAACCCGCCCTCGGTGAAGTCCGAGTCGATCCCCAAGCGGCAGGCCCGGCGACAGGCAGACTCAGCGGGCCATTAGCCTGGTGTGACCCGGTGTATTGATTGAGCTTCGTTCCGAACAGGCAGGACTGTCGGTCCGGCGACCGCACAAAAGCAAACAGCCCAGGCAGAACCTGGGCTGTTTGAGATTCGAGTACGACACCGGCAATACTACATGCCGAAGCTGCTGCCGCAGCCGCAACTCTTGGTCACGTTCGGGTTGTTGAACGTGAAGCCGCGCTTGTCGATGCCGTTGTGGAAGTCGACCGTGGTTCCGTCAAGATAGAGATCGCTCTTCTTGTCGACGGCCACCGGGACACCGTGTTGTTCGACAACGAAGTCCTTGGCGGGATCGGCCTTGTCATCAAAGCCGAGCTTGTATTGAAAACCACTACAACCACCGCCGGAGACGCCAATTCGCAGGACCATGCCTGCGGGCATCTTCTGCTCGTCCATGACTCGCTTGATTTCTTTGGCTGCGTTTTCCGTGACTGTGACCATGTTTCCTGTTTCTCCTGCGTCTGGAAAGGACGAGTCGAAGTGTTCGAAGTTCGGGGACACCCCCACATCGCAAGATTATATCGGACAACAACATCGTGCAATAGAGGCGATGTTGCTCCGCATTTCCGGAAGAGAAGTCTTGGTCGGTTGTAAGTGTTAGTGGGATTGGACTTTGTGGAATTGCATTCGACGACGAAGGAACGTCAGAGAGGCTACAGACCTGGCGTTTTCGACAGGAGATTTTTCCACGACAGTTCCAGCTGGGCGATGCGGACTTCGGTTTGCTGCTCTTCGTGGTAACGAATGGCAGAGTAATCAGCGAACCATTCGGCGGTCGATTGCAACTCGTCCCGGAGCGGTGAGGCCAGGATCCGATCGCGGAACTGCATCAGCGTCTCGTGCGGCAGGCGCTCGAAGCCTTTCCGCTGGAGTTCCGTCTCCAGAGTCGACAGCCACTCCTGAAACGCAAAGGTCCGAGACGAGTGAGTGTTCTTCGACAAGACGGGGCGAGTTCGAAATCGTCGACTGAATACCCACCACGCCGCCAGTAGCAGGAGTCCGAGGATAATTCGCACACTGGTCGTCTGCAGGGCGAAGCCCAGAGCTGACCAGGTCTGGTAATTTTGGATCAGCTCAATGAGTCTGGAAAACCAGGCCCGCCACGATTCCGCGATGGCATTCTGCCAGTCGGCGGTCCGTTGCTCCGGCTGGCCCGTGGAGGGCGTCGATTCCACCGTGACCCATTGTTGCAGTGCCGAGTCGTAGGCCTCAGCCCAGGCGTGGGCATCCTTTCGGCGGGAAATCCAGACTCCGTTCGGGTGACGTTCAGAGGTCACGTATCCGGTGACATATCGTGCCGGAACTCCCGCCGCCCGCAACAGCAAGACACTCGATGTGGCGAAGTACTCGCAGTGGGCCGCTCCCTTGGTCACCAGGAAGTCGACAATCGGATCCTGGAAGCGTGTTTGGGTATAGCCCAGTGCATACTGAAAGTTGTTTTGAAAATACTCCTGGACGGCTTCGATCTTCTGAGCATCGGTCGACATCCCCGCAAAGAGTGAGTCGGAAATGTTCTGAATGCGAAAATCAAATCGCGGCGGCATCAGACGGGCGGGATCGTCAGGGGCGGGAACTGGATCTGGTTCTGAGTTTTCCGTGTAGAAGGCCGTGATCAGGCCCGGATCAGTATCGCTGGGAAACGAGATATTCCTGAGGGGGTCGATAATCAGCTCGCTGGAACGAGCCTTGATCAGCCTCGTGTGAAGCGGGGCAAGGGGGACCGCTTCATCTGACGACAAGCGTTCTATGATCGCCGTGCTCCAGTTTTTCGACGGGGACGGAGAAATCTCAAACAGGTTCTCCTCGGGCAGCAGCTGAATCGATTCGGGGACTTCGCAGGGGGCCAGCTTTTCAGCCTTCACAGGGGATTTGGACCAGCTGGCATTCCGGAAGTAATACTGATTGAACGTGGTGCCTTTCAGGTACAACGGCTCGGGACTGCCCTGGGTGACTCGCAGCACGAGTTTATCGGGTTCGTGAATTCGCCCATTGGAGATCGTGGCCAGGTTCGGGCGGGGGTTCTGGGGAGCCGAAGTGGCATTCCCGTCCACCAGATGCATGATGCGGAGCAGCAGTGCTTCCAGGTCGCGTTCATGTTGATGCCAGGCTCTGGCTGCATAGACCGTTGGAACACTGGCCATAAACAGTGTGACCCAGAGGAGTGTGCGACGTACCCGACGGCTCTGATCTTGGGGGATCCAGTCTCGGCTGACATGAGCAAACCAGGCCAGACCAAACACAAACAGCATCATCATGACCAGAAAGAATGTTCTGGAAATGCTGTGCAGCTGGACATCTCCCGCACACAGGACGACGAGACATCCCAGAGCCGCGATCGATGCGGGAATCCGCTTCCGTGACATCGGGGTGTGAAGGATCAGGATCTGAAAAGAAACGAGCCAACAGCCAATTTCGTGAGCCAGCTCGGTATTGACGAATGGTGCGTCCGTCGGGAACGTGGCGGGCAGAAGAGAAAACTTGATCGCAAAAACGACCGATAACGCAATGGAATTCCAGAAGAGTGGAGTCTTGGGGCACCAGCCACTTCGAATGGTCCACCATCGGCTGACCGCCCAGATCAGCAGAGCGCCCGTGACTAGCCAGTTGTTGGACGGATACCCCAGCATCACGCATTCGATGGCGATCAGATAGATCGACACCCGGAGCGCTTGTCGCGGAATTTTCGGTGTTGGTACGAGCGGGGCACTCATAGAGATCGTACCTCTCCGCTGGCAATCTGTTCCGGTTCGATCAGCTGAAAATCGAGACTCTCTTCCGGCACCATGGTCGAGGGAGCAGGCCCACGAATCAGCAGGACTCGCACGCCCCGACCGGTTTCCCGAATTTGATTGACCAGATTCTGGCGTCGCTCATCCCAGCTCAGCAGCACGAAGACAATGGAGGAGATTGCGTCCAGTGTCTCCATCAGTGGAGCGGGGAGTACTTGGAACGGATCGCTGGTGGTCGTCTCCGCGGAGGCCAGCAATTCGAGAACCGTGTCGAGGCGAGATTCTGAATTCGGTGTTCGGAACAGGTAAACTTCCGGCCCCGCTACGAACAGGTCGATCACAATATCGCGTCCGTGGAGTGCCTCGGCGATGGCAGCTGTCAGTGAGGTGGCAGACTCAAATTGAGTGGCCAGCTCCGCATCTGGAGCTTGAAATCGTGCGAAGCCTGTGGGCGCCGGTTGAAAGGTGTCGAGAATCAGAGCACTGCGGAACGAGTACTCATCCTGGTACTCCCGCACGACTGGACGTCCCAGTCGGGCCCACGCCCGGAAGTCGAGCCGCACAGCGGCTTCCCCTTGAACATACTCGCGATTGCCGACGTACTCGGGCGATTCTCCTTTGGCTCCGAGCAGCGGTGCCGGATGTTTGGGACGCCCACACAGTCCGTAGGGAACCTCGAAGTGATCCAGCGACTCATAGGCAGGGATCACCGTCAGGGTGGGAAGTGGGCATTCACCGCCTCCGAAACGCATCAGGTTAAACGGGAACGTGCTGTGGACGTTGATCGGACCAAGCTGGAACACCCCTCTGCGAGTCGGCAGCAGCTCGAAGGCGATCTCTGCTTCGCGACCGTGGCTCAAACTGGCCACCACCCGGTCCGCATCCGTGTGTTTGATCGAAGGATCGATACGGAAGAAACCCGCCATCAGATCGAATGCCGTCCAGTCTCCCCGGTTTCGCACGTAGACCAGCCCCTGCAGCGGAACTCCTACCGTGGCACGCCCAGAAACCTGGCAATTCACGTCGACCTTGGGACGCAACAGCGTCCCGACAAACTCCGCGACAGCGGGAAGAAAGAACAATGCACAGAAGATCTGGTAGATCGGAATCTCAACAGTGATCGATCCGATCCCTGCAAAAAAAGTCAGCAAGATCAGGATTCGCCCATACGGCGTAAGTTTGAACCTCGCCAGATAGCGAATGTACCGCACAGTAATGAAACCCGGTTGTGCCATGTCGGGAGTGTATTTCGACAAGGTGAATCAGGGAAGGACTTCGTGGGAATAACGTATTGCAAATGCCCCTGATCGTGGAGCGATCAGTGGCCATAAGGAGTTTCGAAAATCATGGAAACATTAAGCCTCTGGCTTCTTTCCCGGGCGGCGCTGCGGTGTGGCATCGGTCGGGTCTTCGGGCCAGGAGTGTTTGGGATAGCGGCGCTGGAGCTCCTTGCGGACGATGGTGTAGGTGTTCTTCCAGAAACTCTCCAGGTCGTCGGTGACCTGCTGCGGACGCATATTCGGTGAGAGCAGGTGCATCAGGATGCGGACCCGACCGCCCGCGACGCAGGGAGTCGACTTCATGCCAAAGACCTCCTGAATGCGGACAGCGAGGACCGGCGGGCGGCCCTCTTCGTAAGTAAGCCGGATGTGGCTGCCGCTGGGGACCTGCCACTTCTCGGGGGCTTCCTTCTCGATCCATTGCAGCTGGGCGTAATCGTACCGGCCCTTGAGGTGGTCGAGCCACGGGGCCTGTTTCAATTGGGCGAACGATCGGCAGCGGGAGCAGAGTTCACGGAGGACGGCGTGCAGGGCCGTCTCGTCGAGTGGCGGCAATCCCGACTGCGGTATCCACTCGGTCAGGCATCTTACTCTCGTCAGGAAACCAGCCACTTCGACGTTGTCTGCCGGGAAGACTTTATCCCAGTTGCGGACGGCCTGCTCAAACAGGACTTCGGCGGGCCGGTCGTTGTCGGGGAGAGAGCAGGGCGTTTCGGCCAGGACGAGATCGTCCCAATAGGTCCGCCGCCGCGCGACGACCTGCTGCTGTGTCGGATGGAAGAAGACTTCGTCGACCTGTCGCAGCAGTGACTCGGGGAGCCATTCACGTTCGATGGCCGAGGCTTGCCGCACCACCGCATCGGTCGATCCGGCGTCGACATCGATACACAGAAACAGCTCCGAGTTCGTGACTGCCGATTGCGGGGCCAACCGGACCCCCTTGCCGCCAACCATGACCCCCTTGTCGGACGACTTGTCGCGCCGCTTGGCGAGCCGGTCGGGGAAGGCCACGAGCAGGGCCCGCGAGAGGGCTTCTTCCCGGTCATGGGCCGGAGCAGCGTATCGCCCCAGCTCAGCATGTAACTCTCGCCTGAGCTGATCAGCGGTGCGGTGAATGAAATGGGCCGCTCCGACGTTGATTGACCCGAAGACGAAGTCCCGCGAGCCCTTCTCGTCGAAATCCTGCAACGCCTGTACCCGGTCAAACACGTCCGATCGCGAACGATGGACAGCTGTGTTGCGGGCCGGGCCGCGGATGGTTCCGGCCTGTGGCTGAAAGAACGGGTTACGTTCGGAGAGGAGGGCGGCCAGCAGAACCGCTTCATCGACAACCCCCTCAGCATGACCTTCCACCAGTAGGCGAGCCAGTCGCGGATGAACGGGAAGGTTACTCATCGCCCGCCCGATCGCGGTGACTTGTCGCTGGCCGTCAATGGCTCCCAGTCGTGTGAGCAGTGCAAGTGCCTGTTCCACCGCAGCTTCACGCGGAGGCTCGAACCACGGGAACGCGAGGACATCCTGCTCCCCCCAGTTTAGGAGTTCGAGGACGGGTCCCGCGAGATCGACGCGGCGGATTTCGGGATCGTCAATGTCGGGCCGGGCGCGATGTGAAGCCTCCTCCCACAGACGCAAACAGATGCCCGGCTGGGTGCGGCCCGCACGTCCAGCCCGTTGATCAGCTGAGGCTTTCGAGATCGGAGACAGGTCGAGATGGTCGAGTCCGGCGTCGGGATCAAACCGCATCACCTTCGCCAGTCCGGTGTCGACGACACCCGTGATGCCGTCAATCGTGATGGAGGTCTCGGCCACATTGGTCGCGAGGACGACCTTACGCTGGGAACAGGGTGACAGTACGCGGTCCTGCTCTTCGGCGGGCAGATCTCCGAACAGCGGCATCACAATCAGATCGTGTCTGTGAGACAGCGATTCCAGTTCGCGCGAGGTGCGGTGAATCTCCGGCACCCCGGGCAGAAACACCAGCACGTCTCCATTCGTCAATTCGAGCATCTGCTCGATGCCCGCCACTGCCAGTTCCTGAATTGGTTGGCGGTCGCGGAACTTGAGGTACCGGATATCCACGGGGAAGAGACGCCCCTGACTCTCGATGACCGGGCAGTCGCCAAGGAATTTCGCGATCGGCTGGCAATCAAACGTCGCCGACATCACAACGATTTTGAGGTCGGGACGGACCGTCTGCTGCACGCGGCGAACCATACCGAGGGCGAGATCGCAGTTCAGATTGCGTTCGTGGAACTCGTCAAAGATGACAACGCTCAGCCCCTCCAGGAACGGGTCGGACTGCAGCTTGCGGAGCAGAATGCCGTCCGTGACGACCATGATGCGAGTGGCCGACGAGACCTGCTCATCGAATCGCACGCGGTAGCCGACTTCGCGGCCCAGCTGGGTACCCTGTTCAAAGGCGATGCGGCGAGCAGTGGCTCGGGCCGCGATGCGGCGCGGCTCCAGCATCACGACGTTTCCCTCACCAGCCAGCCCCGCGGCAAAGATCGCGGGTGGCACGCGGGTCGTTTTTCCGGCTCCGGTCGGAGCTTTGAGGACCACACTGGAGTTCGTGCGCAAGGCGGCCAGCAGTTCCGGCAGCACATCATCAATCGGGAGCGGCTTCAGCATGCCGGGAACAGTAAGTCAGCTCAGGCAAGCTGTCGAGTGACTTGATGCGAGCCCGTCACTGGGTAATGCGTTCGACAGTCAGCACCTGGTCGAGTCGGAACGGACCGCGTTCGACCGGTTTGCTGTCCTCGCGATCGGCCAGAATGAGGATCGCTCGCGAGGAGGCCCGGCCATCGGGGAACCCCTCGTGCTGCGACCCGTCCTGCAGAGTGACCCGCACCAGAAAACTCTCATCGAGTCCGCGCAGCCCCTCGACATACAGCACCGGAAACCGGCTCCACGCCCAGAGCCAGAGCGAAAACTGCGGCTCGACCCGTCCGGCAATATCGCCCCATTCCATCTCGGCCTTCAAGAGTGACGGCACATTAGCGGTGCGACACCACGGAATCAGATACTCCTGAATCCAACCCCGCCGCGACGCGGTGAGCTCGTGAAACGGAGAGAGGTCAGGGGCATGGGGATCGGCGGGATTCGATTCGGTCATCATGGCGGGGATTGTAACGGATGATGGGCGATCGTAGGAAAGCAGCGAGCGCCGGACGTAAGTTCGACGCTCGCGATCGAATCACTTTCCAGCTCAATTTGTTCACGTCGGGTGCACGAACTCACACGAGGCGGGTAGGACGGGATACAGCAATGAGCGGGACAGTACTTTTGAACCTGTTACTTGGAAAGAATTGCGTCATAAGTCGACTCAATTTCGATCGACATCGATTGGTATGCTTGGAACTCGTCAATGAGCTTCTGTAGAACTGCAATCATTGCTCGTTTCGACTTATTTAAATCCGAAGTCATTCTTGGGAGTGACTTGACAGAGTCCTGGAACCCTTGGATTTGTACTTCGACGGTACCTAAGGTGTCTCGCATGTCACGAAGCGCCTCCAAATTGCTCTTTGCCTGTTTTAAGTCATTTGTTGTTGTGCCGATTTCTAAGATGATAGGGGAGGCTAATGTCAAGCATTTCATTCCGCTTCTCAAGTGTTGGCTGAAGAGCGGGAGTTCTGTCTCCATACGACTTACAAAATGGTCCATGTCAAGTGCCGCCTTTGAGACAAGTCTCTTGGCTGCCTTGCGACTGTCAGAGTTAGGGCCACGTGAGAAATCAACTGTTTCTTGGGCTCTTTCCTTCATCTTGTTGCCAATACTCACTGTCTCTTCAGCGATACGGGTAACAACCTCCGATAATGAAGAGAACTCATCTTCAAATTGATCCATTAGATCGATAAGGCCAGGCTCGTCCTCGTCGGCATCTATGAACGTGTCTGCTCTCTGAGGAGGGGGGGCGATCGCAGTTGAGTCTGGTGCAGTTGAGTTATTGCTGATCCAAGCCTGGATTTGCTTGGTAAGGTGAGAGTGAATAAGGATTTCGAATTGTTCTCTCGATTCAAACGCCCAGTGAAGCCCCCCCTCTTGGCCGATCTTCTTTCTGAATGATGCAACCTGAGACAGTTGCTCGAAATTAAGTTGTGTAGGTGGGAGTGGTGCTGGTGTATCCTTGAAGTAGAACATTAGCTGGATAGATCTGGGGTCATTCTTGAATCTCTCAAGAGCCCGATTGAATTCCTCTTCGGTGCCAGATCCTGCTCTTTTCGTTGGGGTGCCAAACTTATACCACATGAGTCCTATGAATATGTCGTAATCATCGGGTATTTGATCGTTTATGACAGATTGTGCATCTTCGCCGAAACTTGGATAAGCATGAGTTTCCCAACGAATGAGCTCTAGGCTGATGCCTAGGTGTCGAGACCAATCAGCGTTGAATTTTCGAATGATTTGCTCGAGCAGGTCACGTTCTTCTTCTAGATCTGAGGGAGAAGCTACGAAGACACTCAAGACAGTCTGATGTTTTGCCATGTTCTAGGGTCTCAATATCAAGATGTCGGCACGGATCGGAAACTGGGCGGTGATACTCTGGACGCTCCTCACCTCCCGTCTTATTGGATAAGTGGAGATTAATGAAATACTAAACAATTATAAATCGTGTGCAACTACGGCCGGTACACAAACTCACTTGAGGCCAACAGGGCCTGGCAAAGG
>CANJZR010000115.1 GCA_947479075.1 Planctomycetaceae bacterium | reverse complement strand
CGATAAGACGGGAACGCTCACGAAAAACGAGATGACGGTGTGCAACTTTGCCATCGACAATCGCCGGGTTCAGGTGACCGGCGTGGGCTATACGGCTGTGGGCCAGTTTTATTCGAACGACAAACTCATAGACCCTCGCACAGATGAGCCACTCGCATTGGCACTACGGATCGGGCTGCTATGCAACGATGCCAAGGTCGAGCGTGTGGATGGTCAAGATAACGTGCTGGGCGACCCGACCGAGGCCGCGTTGGTTGTCGTCGCGGAAAAGGCCGGGATGAAGGCCACTGACCTGGCCTCCGAATATCCGCGTCTCAGCGAAGTGCCGTTCGATAGCACCAGCAAGCGGATGGTGACTGTGCATCGTACTTCAGACGGTCGATCGGTCGCTTTCATCAAAGGGGCACCTGGAATTCTGCTTGAGGCGAGTCGCGCGCAGTTTCGGACAACAGGAGTGACGGTCCTCACACCGGAGGACCGGATTATCTGGGAGGCGTCGAACCAGGAAATGGCGGGTGCCGCGTTGCGTGTGCTGGGTCTGGCGTATCGCGATTTACCCGACGGGAATCACGAGATTGACTTCTCGCGTGATCTGATCTTCGTCGGGTTGGTCGGCATGATCGACCCGTTGCGAGATGAGGCCAAGGCCGCGATCGCCACTTGTCGAGCGGCGGGCATTCGGACCGTGATGATTACGGGCGACCAGCCCGCGACGGCTGCCGAAATCTCGCGTCAGTTGGGAATCGATCGCGATCACGATGGACGCCCCTTGCGAACGGTGCAGGGGCGAGACCTGTTAGACCTGGACGATACCGCATGGCAACGTGCCGTAGCCGACGCAGCTGTCTTTGCACGTGTATCGCCGGAGCAAAAGCTAAAAATCGTGGAAGCTCTACAGCAGCAGGGTCACATCGTGGCGATGACTGGGGACGGAGTGAACGATGCTCCCGCTTTGAAGCAATCAGACATTGGTATTGTCATGGGGATCAAAGGGACGGAGATTGCCAAAGAAAACGCCGACATGGTGATCACTGACGACGACTTCACCAGCATCGTCTGTGCCGTCGAGCAGGGGCGAATCATTTACGGGAACATTCTTCGGTTCCTGCACTACCTGCTCTCGTGTAACTTCTCCGAAATCCTGACGGTGTTCCTGGCTCTCATGATTGGCTGGCCGCTGCCTTTGGTCGCCCTTCAGATTTTGTGGCTCAATTTGATTACCGACATCTTCCCCGCGTTTGCGTTGGCTCTGGAACCATCCTCGCCAGATGTGATGAATCGTCCACCACGCGACCCTCGAGAGACTTTGCTTCCTCCTCGATTTATTCGACTGATCCTCTGGCAAGGATCACTACTTTCCGGGGCAACCTTGATCGCGTATGCGCTCGGCATGAATTGGCATGGGGACAATGGCGAAGGGTTGCAACGGGCGAACACGATGGCGTTCATGACACTGGCACTCGCCCAGGTCTTCCATGTCTTTAATGCACGTTCCCAGAGTCGGTCCGCATTCACCGATCGATTGTTCACCAATGGGTGGCTGTGGGCGGCATTGGGCACATGCCTGATTCTTCAAGCTGCGGCAATCTACGTGCCGCTATTGCGGAAGGTACTCCACACCGTCCCACCCACGTTTTCGGACTGGGGAGTGATCGTTGCCTGTTCTCTGGCACCCGTGGTCGTGGTGGAGGTCGTCAAACTGATTCAACGAAGCAGAACTCGCAGATCGGATGTGTGAGTCATGAGTGACTGCGTCCGAAAACTTGATGTCGACCAACCTTTCCGAACTGATTACCTGACCAAACGAGAGAGACTATGCCTGCAAACCCCACAGCCAACCGCCTCGCGACCAGTTCCCTCCGTAGATGTTCGGAATTCAATTGGCCATCTTTCTGGCGATGAATCCCCGAATAGTCACGCTGAACCTGATCCTGACACCCGACAAGCACTGGTTTCAGCAGGTGTTATCCGGCGGGGTAACCGCGTAGTTGCTGAACGCTCAGCGATTGCTGCACCGAGGGCTGCTCAGCAAACTCGGTGAGCGACTCTGATCTCAAGGAAGCGACGAAGTAATCTCTGGTTCAATCACCGCCAGAAATGACTTCAACCACTGAGACATCATTTTGAAACGAGGAGCACAGAGATGAACTACGCCAGCAACTTGGGATTGGCTTTGGCGGTACTCAGTCTGATGGCAGTCGGCATTTCCGGGCTGGGCTATCGCCTGGGCGCATGGAGCTACAAGACTGGAATCAGCATCGTGAAGTGTGCTGGCTACAGCAGTATTGTGACCGTGGTGGTGTGCCTGATGGGTGTCGTACTTTGGAAATTGAACGTGTTTGCCGCGGGACTGACTGGAGCGCTGATAGGCCTCATCATCGGATGTGGCGTGCTGCTACTCACGCTGAAGTGGAAACTCAGTCTGGACAGCCTGCCGTACATCCATGACATCACGACAGACACGGAGAATCCACCACAGTTCCTGGCCATCCTTCCTCTGCGTGCGAACGCGGAGAACTCCGCAGAGTATGGAGGGCCGGATATCGCCAGACAACAACTGGATGCCTACCCGGATGTTCAGCCGATTGTCGTGACAGAGCCAACACACGTCGCGTTTACCCGCGCCCTACAGGCCGCCCAGGACATGGGCTGGAAGATCGTGGACTCCAGTCCACAGTCCATGCGAATCGAAGCGACTGCCACCACGCTTTGGTTTGGATTTCATGACGATGTCGTAGTGCGCATCACCCCCGTACCCACGGGAAGTCGAATTGATGCGAGATCGGTCTCTCGGGTCGGAAAGAGCGATCTCGGCACCAACGCTCGCAGAATCGAAGCATACCTGACACGGATTGTGTAGGCGTACGGACAATTCGATTAGGGCGTTCGCATCGAATGACTCGAGTTCTTCCAGTTCCGCTATGGCAACGCGCCGTAACGGTAGCCATACGTCCCAAGTGAGCTGCGGTCATCAACATTGCCGATGTAACCGAATCTGAACTCACTAAGTGCCACTGTACTTGCTGTATAGAGAGGACCGCACACGTAAAGCATTCGAGGACACGAGGAACTTTCGAGAGTGTCTGGTTTTATGATTGATGCTCAATACCACAATGGGGGGCAGAATTGGCAATTCGACTTGAATTAGAGTAACATTGAACCCGTGTTGGCAAGTGGCTGAGACCGAGGTAAACACCTTGTCTCCCTGTGCAAATGCCACCCAATCGCAGCCTTTCGCCAATGTGCTCGACACAGCTTGAGGGCCTAGTGATAGCAATATCGTACAGGTTCAAGTCCAGTCGTTGGCACTTTGAAGCTTCGAAGACTCTCGGCCAAGCGTCGGGGGTCTTTTTTTGTTGGAACTGGTCGTCGCTAGCTGATGTCGCGACTGGATCAGCATGTCGTCAAACGTCCGGACAGCAGAGGTCACTGGCTGTTTTTGAGTGATTGCTGTGCATGGAAGACGATCAAGCGGTCTCAAATGAGACACTTGCAACAGGTCGGGAATGCGAGATGATGCGACCGCGTTTGCGGTGAGGGATGGCTCAATGGGAGTCTTTCTGGTGGAATCTATTGCGGGCAGGTTCGCGGAATGAGTTTGCAACAATCTGAGTTTCTTGAGGTTCGTCGCATCCCCGGTAAGGGGCGAGGGGTCTTTGCCCGGGTTCTGATTCCCAAGGGGACCGTGTTTGAAACGGTCCCGATGCTGGTGTGCAAGCAGAAAGACATTCTTGAGTCCACTCTCATGAACTATGTCTATGCGTGGGGGACCGACACCGTGGGTGTCGCGCTCGGGTATGGCTCGATGTACAACCACAGCTATAAGCCGAACGCGCGGTACTTCGACCTGCCTCTGCAGAGGAAAGAGTTCGTGGCCTTGCGGGATATCCAGCCAGGCGAGGAGGTCACCATCAACTACAACGGCGAGCCCAAAGACAAAAAGGCTGTGTGGTTCGAGGTGAAAGAGTAACGAGGCGCCTCAATCCACGTCGGACCTGGTGCCCCACCCCTCTCGGCATTTCGTACTCTTGGTGCGGTCGCTTCCTCGGCAATCGGCCGAGCCATTCGCTTCTCGTGCTCTCACGGACGCGGTAGAGTGAGGTGCTGGCCAACCAGTGTGGCCAGCTCAACTTCATTCACTCCCGGGAGTCATCCATGTCCTCTGTATCTCGTCGTGATTTTCTTCGCTCCGTCGCAGCGGGAGGGGCAGCTCTGGCTGTCGCTGGTCAGTCTTCGATGACGTTTGCGGCGGACGAATGGGGCGGCTTCAAGATGGGGCTCCAGAGCTATACGCTCCGCGAGTACGACACAGCAGCGGCACTGGAGCAGACTGTTAAGTTCGGACTGCATTACTGGGAGTCGTTCGCCAAGCACTTCCCGATCTCGACGCTGCCGAAGACGACCGAGGCCTACAAGAAGCAACTGGCCGATTCGGGCGTGCAGATGATTGCCTTTGGAGTCGTTGGCTTTGATACGAATGAAACCAAGGCCCGCGAGATCTTCGACTATGCCAAGTCGATGGGGATGATGTCGATCAGTGCTGACCCGAAGCAGGACAAAGAGACGTTTGATCTGCTCGACAAGCTGGTGGCGGAGTACGACATCGCCATCGGGATTCACAACCATGGCCCGTTCGCCCGCTACAACAAAGCGGACGACGTGCTGAAGTGGGTCAAGGACCGGCATCCGAAAATCGGAGCCTGCGTCGATACCGGTCACTACTTGCGCAGCAATGAAAACATTGTCGAAGTGATTGAGAAGTTCGGTTCTCGCATCTTTGGAGTCCACTTCAAGGATGTCCGCACGATCCGCGATGCCGCCGAGAAGGAGAAGCTGCTCAAGGAACTGACACCAGGCCGGGCGAAGGAACTCGAAAAGGAAGGCAAGATCTTCACGATTCTGGGAGAAGGCGAACTCGACGTGGTCGGCTGCCTGAAGGCACTGAAGAAGCTGAACTACCAGTATGGAGTTTCGCTCGAATACGAAGAGCACCCCGAGAATCCGATCTCAGATATCGAGCAGTGCCTGAAGACCGTCAAGGCCGCAATCGCCAAGGTCGGCTAACCCGCTTGATCGTGCCATGAATTTCGCCAGGCTCGTCCTTCGTGAACCGGGGGGCGAGCTTTGTGTTTATCGAGCCATGCAGACTTCGAGCCCTCCTTCAAGACCATGGCCTCGCCTACTTCATTCATGAGCCGAGGTGGCAGACCCCTGCCCCGGAATGGACCGGCGTCGTTTCCTGTGATCCAATAGCGAAATCATGCAGATCGAGTTCCTGGGCACCGGCGGCTTTCACCCCAACGAGCGGCGGCACACAGCTTGTGTGCTGTTGCCCGAGGTGGGGATCGCTTTTGATGCCGGGACCAGTGTGTTCCGGTTGGCAGCCAGACTGAAGACCAAGGAGTTGCATGTCTTCTTGTCGCATGCGCATCTCGACCATATCTGTGGGCTGACTTATCTGCTCGTTCCGCTGCTTAAAGGCGAAATCAAAAGCTGCCGGATCTATGCCGGGGCGGATGTCCTGACAGCTGTGCGGCAACATCTATTCAGTGAGGACGTGTTTCCCGTCTGGCCGCAGTTTGAGCTGTTGGAACTCGAACGGCACAAGACGTACCCCATCGCTGGTGTCACTGTCAGTCACCAGCCGCTGCCCAGCCATCCCGGCGGTTCGCGAGCCTTTCGAGTCGACTGGCAGAACCGGGGACAGAAGAGGTCCCTGGCCTATGTCACAGATACGACAGTTGACGGGAGCTACACCGAATTCATCCGCGGGGTCGATCTGCTGATTCATGAATGTAACTTTGCCGACAGCTTGGCCGAATGGAGCTACAAGACCGGGCACAGCCACACGAGTATGGTGGCCCAGCTGGCCAAAGAATCTTCCGTGATCCGATTGGCCCTGACTCACGTTGATCCTTCGACCCCACAGGATGACCCACTGGGGATCGACGCCGCTCGCCAGATTTTCCCCAGCACGCAACTGGCGGAAGATGGCGCGGTGCTGAGCGTGGATTAACTTCATTCTTGTCGCATCTGGAGTGATTGTGCATGAACTTTATCAGGCTAGCGGGAATCGTTCCTCTGGGAATCGGATTAACGGTATTGGGTTTCATGTGGTTGTCCTCCTTTGACGGTTTCGGCTCGCCTCCGCTCTTCTTTCGCATTTTCTTCAGCTTTATCGCCCTCGGTTTCGTCCTTAAGGGCGTTGGGATTCTGTTCACGTCTCCAGCAACACTCATGGAGCAGATGAAGACCCGACAGAAAGAGTTGCAAGACTCGAACCTGACCAGTTCAGAGAATCCGTCATCCCCGCCCTCCCCCGGCAAGCTCAAGTGCCCCAACTGCGGATCCTCTCCCCTGACCGGTGAGGTCTCGCCCCATGGGGATGTGAAATGCGACCACTGCTCTCGCTGGTACAACGTGCATACGGTTTAGAGCGGAATCGGAGTTGGTCTTCCGAAAGGACAGACAGGAATGTCTGTCCTACTTTTGAATTTCAGTGGAACAGACATTTCAGTCTGTTCCCTTCGAGTGAAGAACAAAGGTGAAGCGACTCTAGGTCGGGTTGAGATCGGCTCCCGTGAAGAAGTGTCACCCCCTCACCCCGGCCCTCTCCCCCACGGCGGATGTCGATTCAGAAAATCATGCCTGCCGTGGGGGAGAGGCGCGCGCGCGCTCAATCGGCCATCGCATCGAAACACAGGTCTCCTCACACATCAGGCGGTTTGCATGCCTCTGCGGGCTGCGCTACACTGACAGCTGGTCTGCGCTGATTTGGACCACGACGAACTGATGAACGACTCACGGGAGCTGTCTGGATGAGTGAATCCTCGACGAAAACGGGCGGACTGACGTCCGTTCAATGGTTGATCTGTGCAATCGCGGCTCTCGGGTTTGCGTTTGATATCTACGAGTTGCTGGTCTTCCCGCTGATCTCGCGGCCTGCCTTGGCGGAGCTGTTGAAGGTCGACCCGGACACCGATTCGGGATTCAACGCGATCCTGCAATGGAATGCCTACATCATGTGGGGTAGCGCACTCTGTGGCGGGACCTTCGGCCTGATGGGGGGAACACTCACCGACCGGCTTGGACGGCGACGCGTGCTGACGTGGAGTATTCTGCTCTACGCTCTCTCAGCACTGGCCTCGGGGTTCAGTACTTCGGCTCCGATGTTGCTCTTCTTCCGCTGCACGACCTTCATCGGCGTCTGCGTCGAGTTCGTCGCAGCTGTCGCCTGGCTCGCGGAACTTTTTCCCGATCCAATCCGTCGCGAGAAAGTCCTCGGCTACACCCAGGCGTTCTCATCCTTCGGCGGCCTGCTGGTGACAGCTGCGTATGGTCTGTGCGTAACGTATGGGTCTGAACTGCCCGCGATCTTTGGTGAGCATGCCCCGTGGCGTTACACGCTGATCTCGGGAGTGCTCCCCGCGATCCCGCTGATTGTGATTCGTCCGTTCCTGCCCGAGTCGCCGATCTGGGAACAGAAGCGGTTAGCAGGCACCCTCAAGCGAGCCTCGCTGGGCGATATTTTCCAGGGCAAGCTGGCCCGGACTTCGATCGTCACCGCCCTGCTCTTCGCGTGCGGTTACGGTGCTGCCTTCGGTGCAATCCAGTTCATGCCGCAAATCGTCCCCGGCCTGAACAAGGCTTGGGCGCCCATCCCCAAGATGCGTAAGGACCTCGAAAAGACCGAGAAAGGCAGCGAGCAGTTCAAAACCCTCAAGGCCGAAATCAGCAAGCTGGGCAAAGACCAGCAGGCCACCGTGGCCAACGTCCAGCTGTGGCAAGAGCTTGGCGGTCTGATCGGTCGGTTTGCTCTCGCGTTCCTGGCCGTGCGGATTGTGAATCGTCAGCGGCTGCTGCGGATGTTCCAGATTCCGGGGCTGCTGATCATCCCGCTGGTGTTCCTCTTCCCGGCGGCGGGCAAGACGCCGCCCGCGATCCTGAACGCTCTCGGCACAGACAATCTGGGACTGGTGAAGGTCGGGATCTTCATCACCGGATTCCTGACGGTGGCTCAGTTCAGCTTCTGGGGAAATTACCTGCCCCGCGTCTACCCGGTGCATCTGCGAGGAACCGGCGAAAGCTTCGCCGCCAACGTCGGGGGCCGCATGTTCGGCACAGCTGCCAACGGACTGACGGGTCTGGTGATCGCTCCGATCTTCCTCGGCATGGCGAACCTGGGACTCACCCGTCCCGGATCACTGGCCTACGCAGCTGCGGTTACGGCGGGTCTGGTGTATCTGATCGGTCTGATCGCCAGCTTCTGGTTGCCGGAACCGAGTGCAGACGAAGCTGAGCACTAAGAGTCGGTTGCGGCTTCGTGCATAATTGAGAGCATGGACAGGCAGGAATGCCTGTCCTCCTGGAACCCACACAGTAGGACAGACATTCCTGTCTGTCCCGAGTGTGCAAATCCCCGGGAGGGCGAGGCTCCCGCCGAGCCGTTGTCGTGTGAGAGCGCCCTCATGCGGTGGCGGCTCAGCAGGAGCTTCGCCCTCCCGGTGTGAATAGTAGCGGCAATCAGAATATCACCGTGATAAACACCGGAGGGCTCACGCCCTCCGCTCGCCGACAGACGACTGATCACTGAAAACTGACGACTGAGTACTTCTCTCATGGCCATGCGACACAACGGACGATCGATGCGGGACGGGCGGGCCGACGGGCTGCGGCCGCTGCGGAGTCTCGATCTGTCGACCGTGAATACCTTTGCCGACCTGCTCAAGGCGATGGGCGATACCGCCTTCTCCGGGCGACAGTTGGGCGAGGCGTACGACGTGCTGATGGAGATGCTCCAGCCTGACAACTCGGTCAAGGTGGTCCTGACGCTGTCGGGGGCGATGACGGTCGCTAAGCAGGGGAAGATGATCTGCGACATGATCGACCGCGGCATGGTCGACGCGGTGATCTCGACCGGGGCATTGATCGCGCACGGACTGACTGAGTCGATTGGTCTCACGCACTACCGGCACGATCCCTCGCAAAGCGACGAGAAGCTGTACCAGCTGGGCTACAACCGGATCTATGACACGCTGGAGATGGAGGCCAATCTCAACGAGGTCGAGGTGCTG
>CANJZR010000114.1 GCA_947479075.1 Planctomycetaceae bacterium | reverse complement strand
TTCGCGGCTGGAGGATCCTGCCAAGGGAGTTCGAACTGGAGTCCGGCACCGACGAATCCGCTGTGCCAGGCTTTCGCCGCCTGTTCGGCGTCGAAGGTCCAGTGCCCGACTCGCTTGTCGTCGCTGGGCAAGGTCATGTCGAAGGCTTCGATCTCGACCTCGCCTGCGATCTTGACCAGGTCGCCTTGCTCGTCCAAAGGAGAGATCAGAGCGACCAGTATGTCGTCGCCCGGCAGACCGTCGCGGTCCTTCCCACCTGAGAGCAGTGTGTTGATCTTCACTTCGGAGAGACGCACGAGGTTGCCCGTCTGTTCTGGAAGCGGGACACCTTGGCCTGTGGCGGCCATCTGAGACCGGATGAGTTCGGTTTCCTGGCGAGCTTTGACCAGCTCGGACTGGAGGGTGTCACTCTGTCGCCGAGCCATCTGGACGGCGTCCTGTTGCTGCCGCAGTTCGGCCTCGAGTGTCTCCAACTGCCCGCGCGTGACGCAGCCGCCCCAAAACAAAACCGCCCAACCGGACAGGGCCATCCACTGTCGGGCGGGCGATCGTTGATAGGTATTGTGGGCGGTCATCCGTGACCTCTGGTGGGATATGGTCGATCAGCGGCCACCTCGGTGTGGCCTGTGGTTGACTGGCTCAGCCGGTCAACCACGCATTGTCATCGATCAACACTTCGTTCCGCGAAACCGCTGGAACCAATCCGCGATGAGTTCCGGGAAAGACAGGAGGCTGTTTGCCAGCTTGCCCCGTTTCACGTGAAACGGAACAGACGGCAATCGAACTGATCAGAGTGGCGAGATCGAGCGACGAGATGCCCGCTTTTCAGATCAGTTCGCAGCTGTCCTGTCAGACACTACTCGCCTCGCGAGCTGGGCGGGTTCGGAATCTTGTCGAGCACGTGATCGATCAGACCGTACTTCTGGGCCTCTTCGGCGGACATGAAGTTGTCACGATCGGTGTCGCGTTCGATCTCGTCGTAGGTCTTGCCGGTGTGGTGCAGCAGAATCTCGTTGAGCTTCCGCTTCATCCGCAACAGCTCCTTGGCGTGGATTTCCAGCTCGGTCGCTGTGCCTTCCATGCCAGCCAGCGGCTGGTGAATCATGATGCGGCTGTTGGGCAGTGAGTTCCGCTTCCCCTTGGTTCCGGCGGTCAGCAGGAGTGCCCCCATGCTGCTCGCCTGTCCCAGGCAGTAAGTCGCCACGTCACAGCTCAGGTACTGCATCGTGTCGTAGATCGCCATCCCGGCGGTGACTGAACCACCGGGTGAGTTGATGTACATGTGGATGTCCGCCTTGGGATCGTCGAACTGCAGGAACAGCAGCTGGGCGACCAGGGCATTGGCCAGCGTGTCAGTGACCTGGGTTCCCAGGAAGATGATCCGGTCCTTGAGCAGGCGGCTGTAGATGTCCATGACCCGCTCTTCGCGGCCGGACTTTTCGAGAACATATGGAACGAGTGTGGTCATTGTGGGTGGGCTTATGGCTGATGGCGAGTGGCTGTTGGCCAGAATGTTGAGACGCGGGCGACGAGTGAACTACTTCGCGGCCTCGACAGGTTTGGGCTTCTTCTTGTCGCGCTTGATGGCAACGACTTCGTCGACGAGGCCATAGTCCTTGGACTGGGCCGCGCTCAGGTAGCGGTCACGTTCGGTGTCCTTGGCGACGCGCTCGATCGGCTGGCCGGTGTGGTCAGAGAGGATCTTGTTCAGCAGCTCGCGGGTTTCGATGATCTGGTTCGCCTGGATCTCGATGTCGGAGACCTGACCGCCGACCTGGCCATAGGGCTGGTGGATCATCATCTTGGCGTTCGGGAGGATCTTCCGCTTGCCGTAGGCACCGCCCGCCACCAGGATCGCTCCACCGCTGGCTGCCAGTCCCACACAGTAAGTCGCGACATCGCACTCGATGAACTGCATCGTGTCATAGATGGCGAGGGTGGCTGTGACCGATCCCCCTGGCGAATTCACGTACAGGTGGATGTCCTGATGGCGGTTTTCGTTTTGCAGGAACAACAGCTTCATGACGATCATGTTCGCCATGCCGTCGTGGATCGGGCCGTCAACGAAGATGATGCGGTTTTCCAGCAGCAGATCCCCGAGGGTCAGCTGCCGGGTCCGTGTGTAATCAGCCCCCGCCGAAGCGGCGTTTTGAGGCGAGAGTTGCATCTGGTTGTAGTTCATAAGGTCCATGTGCCTTCGCGGCAGGGCGTGATTCTGTGGTTCCATCCGTGTGCGTCGATCCCCATCGGGTGCGGTCTGTCGGAAGCGCTGAGTGGAATTCTCCGCTCGCCGATGGAGTGCTGGCCGATTGAGGACTCCGGATTGTTCGCAATCCCCGTGAACCGGTCAACCCCGTCTCAGAGGTTGTAGGCGAAACTGGGGGCTTTGCCCAACCAGGGAGGTCTCGTTTCTTGATTCCACGCCGAGACCACTCGATCTGGTCGGATCCCGAATTCTCGTCCGGCAGATTTCGATCCGACTCCGAATTCCAGCTGTCCTGTTCCGTCCATCCCTGATCCATCACGGAAGGCTGATGTCTGACGACTGACACCTGTGGCAATACGCCCCCGCTGGGATAATCCCTCTTTGATGGGTTAGACTGCATCCCTCTGTCTGAAATGTTTCAGAGTCGAGCCCCCTTGCGAGCATCCGAGGGAGCCAGCTGGAACGCGACCAACGCGATCGGGGATGGGAAACGCATGAGATCGATTCGATTTCTTCTGGGGGCAGCTGTCTGTCTGGCGCTCTTGTCGGGGAGCCAGTCGCTGCGGGCTGCGGATGATGAAGCTGGGTTTCATTCGATCTTTGACGGCACCAGTCTCGATGGCTGGCAACCTTGGTCCGGTGATGAGGGCTTCTGGCGAGTCGAAGATGGCTCCATCGTCGGCGAGTCGACCGCCGAGCGGCCGTGCAATCACAACACCTTTCTGGTCTGGGACCGGGGTGACGTGGATGACTTCGAGCTGCGGTTGCAGTTCAAACTGACCGGCGACAAAGAGAAGGCCAACAGCGGGATTCAGTTTCGGGGACAGCAGGGCTCCGATGGGCACCTCGTTGGGTACCAGGCCGACATCGACCTGGCGGGCCAGTGGGCCGGGTCATTGCACGACGAAGCAGGACGCGGTGGTCTTGCTCCCCGGGGTGGACGGGCAAAGATCACTGTCGATGGACAGAAGACTCTCGAAACGGTGGCCGACCGTGATGAGCTGTTCAAGCACATCAAGCCCTCCGACTGGAACGAGTATTCGATCCTCTGTCAGGGGAACCACATCACCCTGAAGATCAACGGGCATGTGACCTGCGAACTCTTCGACGACCAGAAGGACCCGGGCAACGATCCGAGCAAGCAGGCGGACCGCATCGGACTGCTGGCCCTGCAGATGCACTCCGGTCCGCCGCAGAAGATCGAGTTCAAGAACATTCGCCTCAAACGGCTGAAGCTGACCGACGGCAAGAAGGTCGTCTTCGTCGCTGGTAAGCCGAGCCATAACCGGGGAGCCCACGAGCACAATGCGGGGTGCCTGCTGCTGGCCAAACGGATCAACGACTCGGGACTTCCAGTCATCGCGACGGTCTACCGCAATGGCTGGCCCAAAGATCCGACCGCTATGGACAACGCTGATACCGTCGTGTCGTACTGCGATGGGGGAGCGCGGCACTACCTCAACGACCGGCTCGACGACTTTCAGAAGCTGGTCGACACCCGTGGGGTGGGACTCGTCTGCATCCACTACGGGGTTGAGACGACCATCGGGAATTGTGGTCAACACTTTTTGAACTGGATCGGTGGCTACTTCGAACCGCACTGGTCGGTCAATCCGCACTGGACTGCGAGGTACGCGAAGTTCCCCGACCACCCGACCACGCGCGGGGTCGCTCCCTTCGAGATCAATGATGAGTGGTACTACCACATGCGGTTTCAGGAGGGGATGAAGAACGTCACCCCGATTCTGACCGACTTGCCCCCGCGCGAATCACTCGAGCGACCCGACGGACCGCACAGTGGGAACCCGGCCGTGCGAGCTGCTCTCCTGGAACGCAAAGAGCCGCAGCACCTCGCCTGGGCCTACGACCGCCCCGACAACAAGGGACGCGGCTTCGGCTTCACGGGTGGCCACGAACACAAGAACTGGCAAAACGACAACTTCCGCAAGGTGATCCTGAACGCCATTGTCTGGACAGCTGGCCTGGATGTTCCGGCCGACGGAGTCCGCTCGGCGACGCCGAGTGATGAGGAGATGGAGGCCAACCTCGACAAGCCGAAACCTGGGAACGCCGAGGTGGCCCCGAAGAAGCCCGCTGCGGAGATCGTCGTTGACCCCAAGAACAAACCAGCCGCCAGCAGCCCGATCGTGACCACTCAGACTCCCAAGCTCTCGGTGGAATTGGAAGCCGACATCACCGGGGCGAAGAAGCTGTTTCTGGTCGTCACCGATGGGGGCGATGGGTTCAACTGCGACTGGGCCGACTGGGCGGAGCCACGACTCGTTGGACCGGCGGGCGAGCAGAAGCTGACCGAGCTGAAGTGGAAGAACGCTTCGACCAATTTCGGGACACCGACCGTGAACAAGAACGTTCAGGGCGGTTCCCTCTCGATAGCCGGGCAGCCCGTCGAGTATGGGATCGGGACTCATGCGAACTCGATTATCGAGTTCGACCTCCCCGCAGGGCATCCCTTCAGGAAGTTGAAGACGCGTTGCGGGCTCGATAACGGCGGGACCAATCAGGGGAACGCGACATCGGTACAGTTCCATGTCTTCACCCAGCGACCTCCCCAGAGTGTCCTCAACTCACTGAACCAGACTGCCGCAACAGGCAATGGGAGCCACGAACTAACCGATGCGGTTGCCCAGCTGGATGTGGGTGAAGGGCTTGAAGCCTCGCTCTTTGCGGGCGAACCCAATCTGCTGAATCCCACCGACATCGACATCGATCATCTCGGTCGGGTCTGGGTCTGCGAAGCGGTCAACTACCGGGCGTTTGCCAACAAGGCTCTGATCGGCGACAAGGGCGACAAAGGGGATCGAATCATGATCCTCGAGGACACCAATGGCGATGGCAAAGCTGACAAGTCGACGGTCTTCTATCAGGGGCACGAGGTCGACTCAGCGCACGGGATCTGCGTTCTCGGCAATCGCGTGATCGTGTCAGTCGGTGACAAGGTCTGGAACTTCTACGATGACAACGGTGACCTCAATGCTGACCGCCACGAGTTGATGTTCTCCGGGATCTCCGGGGCACAACACGACCACGGGATTCATGCGTTCGTCTTTGGTCCCGATGGCAAGCTCTACTTCAACTTTGGAAATGCCGGACAGCAGATCCGCGACAAGAACGGACAACCGATTGTCGACAAGCAGGGCAACGTCGTCGAAGACACTCGCAAGCCGTACCAGGAGGGGATGATCTTTCGCTGTGACCTCGATGGGTCCAACTTCGAAACGCTCGCCTGGAACTTCCGCAACAACTGGGAAGTGGCTGTCGACTCGTTCGGCGGGCTGTGGCAGTCGGACAACGATGACGACGGCAACCGCGGAGTGCGGATCAACTATGTCGTCGAATACGGCAACTACGGATACAAAGACGAGAAGACCGGTGCCGGGTGGCAGGCCTACCGCACTGGATGGGAAACAGAAATTCCATTGCGGCACTGGCACCTGAACGACCCCGGTGTGATCCCGAATCTCATCCAGACGGGGGCGGGAGCTCCGACCGGAATTTGTCTCTACGAAGGCGATCTGCTTCCCGCGATCTATCGTGGTCAGCCGATCCACTGCGACGCGGGGCCGAACGTCGTGCGGGCCTACCCGACGAAGCAAGCCGGGGCAGGATACACCGCTGAAATGGTGAACGTCCTGTACGGCGCCAGAGACAACTGGTTCCGCCCCAGCGATGTGTGCGTCGCTCCCGATGGATCACTGATGGTCAGTGACTGGTACGACCCCGGAGTCGGAGGTCACCGGATGGGAGACGCCGACAAGGGGCGTATCTTCCGCGTCGCTGTTCCGGGGGCGAAGTACGTCGTCCCCAAGTACGATTTCACGACACCCGAGGGAGCTGTCGAAGCTCTCAAGAGCCCAAACCTCGAAGCCCGTTACCTCGCGTGGCAGGCCCTCCATCAGATGGGCGACAAGGCTGAGGTAGCACTCACCGCACTCTGGAAGGACAAGAATCCCCGCTATCGCGCTCGCGCGTTCTGGTTGCTCGGCAAACAGGAGAACCGTGACAAGCGAGTCGCGATCATGCTGGCTGGCCTGCGCGATGACAACCCGGACATCCGCTGCGCAGCTGTCCGACTGGCCCGTCAGTTGAGAGGCCAGTACTCCATGGATGAGATCGGCGAGGCGCTGAAGCTCTACGACACCTCGCCCGCGGTTCGCCGCGAGATCCTGATCGGACTGCGTGAGGTGAGCCTCGATCAGGCTCCGCAAATCGCAGATGTCTGGGCGACGCTCGCACTCCAGTATGACGGGAAAGATCGCTGGTATCTTGAGGCACTCGGGATTGCCGCCGATGGTCGCTGGGATCCGTTGCTCGATGCCTGGAAAGCTGCGGGCGGGAACCCGAACAAGGGGGCGGGACGCGACATCATCTGGCGTTCCCGAGGCAATCAGACCCCCGCAGCTTTGGAAGAAATCATCAGCGATCCGACGACGACAGCAACTCAATTGCCACGTTACTTCCGGGCGTTCGACTTCCTCAGCGGAACCGCTGCCCAAACCGCGATCGCCGAACTGGCATTCAATGAGGCAACTGGAGATACCGCTCGCAAGAATCTGATTGCCAACGAAGCGATCAGCCGACTCTCCGCCGAAGTCGCATCGAATCCCAAGTACGCTCCAGCTGTCGCTCGTGTTCTCGATTCGCAGAAGGGGACATCGAACTTCATCAAGCTGGTCGCGAACCTCGGCCTCGAGGATCGCTATGCGGATTTGCTCGACCTCGCTATCAGCCATCCCGAGGAGCAGTTGGGCGTCGAAGCCGCGACCGCGTTGCTGCAGAAAGATCAGGTCGACCTCATTCGGAAGTCCCTCCTGAGCGAAGCCCCGAAGGCTCTCGCGACAGTGACCGTCCTCGGTCTGTCGGGGCAGGGGAAGGCCGCCGGACTGTTGCTCGACACACTCAAGGACAATCAGCTGCCGGTTGAGCTGCGGCGGGCGGCGGTGAAATCTTTAGGAAATATCCGCCCCGGGGCTCAAGAACTGGCCAAGCTGGCCGGTGATAACGGCATCCCCGCCGAACTAAAAGAGGTCACAGCTGCGACTCTGCATGGGGTGCAATGGGGGGATATCAAGGAGCAGGCGAACAAGCTCTACCCGCTGCCGCCGGGTAAGGACAGCGAACCGATCCCGCCGTTGACCGAACTGGCCAAGCGGACCGGCGACGTGGCGAACGGGCGGATCATCTTCAACACGACTGGCACCTGTAACAAGTGCCACATCGTGAACGGCATTGGTCGCGATGTCGGGCCGAACCTCTCCGAAATCGGCAAGAAGCTGAGCCGTCAGGCGATGTTCGAATCGATCCTCTACCCCAGCGCGGGGCTCAGCCACAACTACGAACAGTGGTCGATCACCACCACCGAAGGCCAGGTCTTCGTCGGCCTGCTCGTGAGCAGTACCGATACCGAGACCCAGCTGAAGGACATCAACGGGATCGTCCGCACTTTCAAGGCTGCCGAGATCGAAGACAAGATCAAACAGTCGGTGTCACTGATGCCCGCCGACCTGCAGAAGATCATGAGCGTGCAGGAAATGACCGACGTGGTGGAGTACCTGACCACGCTGCGGGAGTTTGCAAAATAGTCTGAAAGTGAAAGGCATCGGCGTTGAGTAGCATGAACGTTCTAAAGGTGCGACCGTAAGATGGATCAAGATTTGATGTCAAGACAGGTGAACGGCTCTCTTGCGGGGTATAAGGGAAGTCATGCAGTTGTGATTGGGATCAACGACTACAAACATGCTTCCCCGCTAAGGTATGCATCAAATGACGCAAGAGAAGTATCAGAGGTGCTCCAAAGAAAGTTTGGATTTCCGAAAGCGAATGTAGTTCTACTACTCGATTCCGAAGCCACCAGGTCGTCAATTCACAGGACAGTTTGTTCGCTTACGCTATCCGGAACGGATTGTGACGACCGCGTACTGATTTTTTTTGCTGGCCATGGGCATACCGAAAGGAATCGCCGAGGGGCAGATGTCGGTTATCTTGTTCCTCATGATGGAGATCCCGAAGACCTGTCAACACTCTTGCGATGGGACTTGCTGACGCGTGAGATTGAGTTGTGCGATGCAAAACACGCGTTCTTTATTATGGATGCTTGCTATGGAGGTCTCGCGATCACTCGTTCTCTAAAATCCGGGTCATCTCGATACTTGAAAGACATGTTTCGAAGATTTTCGAGACAAGTCCTATCCTCCGGGAAAGCGAATGAAATGGTGTCCGACGCAGGGGGGCCGAGACTGGGTCACTCGGTGTTCACCGGGCATCTACTTGATGCCTTGGAGGGGGATGCGATGTCCAACGGCATTCTGAGTGCGAATGGAGTAATGGCTTATGTGTACGAAAAAGTTTCCAGAGATCAGGATTCTGAGCAGACACCACATTACGGATACCTAGCAGGTGATGGTGATTTTATCTTCACTCCAAACGGTCTAGAAGATTCAAATGCTAACGACTCAACTGAGCAGGATACCATCGTTCCAGTTCCGGGGGGATTACTGATTGAGGATGACCAAGTGCAAAAATCATCGATCGAACTGGCGAAGTCATTCCTTTCTTCAGCAGATCGTCGAATTGATTTGCACGAACTTGTTGTTCGTGAGACTAGACAGGTGTTGTCCAAGACTTCTTTTGATTTGTTTCCGCTCAACAGCCCTTGGTCAGATGTAGATGCACCTGTTCGGATCGAGAGGTATAACGACGCAGCTCGCGATCTGTTGTCGATTCAGATGCTGATCGGCAATTGGGGTGAAGAGGGCCACAGGAACTTGGTTGCATTGGCACCCAAGCGTATTGCAGAAAGGATTAGGCCAACGACTAGCTGGAATCAAGGTTGGTTGGCAATTCGCCAGTACCTTTTGCGTTCGATTTTGTACAGCACCGGAATTGGAGCTGTTGCATCGGGGAATTACAAAAACTTAAGGATTCTTTTCGAGTCAATGGCAACGGATG
>CANJZR010000113.1 GCA_947479075.1 Planctomycetaceae bacterium | reverse complement strand
GCCTTGGTGGCCAGGTTTGCCAGCTGTTCAAACGCTGTGATGAACTCCGGTCGGCAGTCGGGATATCCGCTGTAGTCGACGGCATTCACCCCCAGGAAGAGATCATGTGCCCCCAGCACTTCGGCCCAGCCCAGCGCCACCGACAGGAAGATCGTGTTACGTGCGGGGACGTAAGTGATCGGGATGCCCGTCGACATCTCGGACTCAGCCCGATCCTTGGGGACCTCGATTTCCGAAGTCAACGCCGACCGGCAGAACACCCGCAGGTCAAGCTGACACACCCGGTGCTCGACAGCTCCCAGCGACTTGCTAACCCGGGCCGCCGCGTCCAGTTCGTGCCGGTGGCGCTGTCCATAATCAAACGACAACGCGTGACAGGCGTACCCCTGACTGCGAGCCACAGCCAGAACCGTCGCCGAGTCGAGCCCCCCGCTAAGTAACACCACTGCTGGCTGCATGCCACTCACCCGAAATCGCTCCGCGACGGCACTGGCTCGGAGCATGTGCATAGAATCGTCGCCACGATTTATAAGCGCTCCATGGCTGGATTGCACCCGGCACACCCGATCTCCCGCCCGGATGACAACAGGACACCTGCAAAATCAGACTTCGAGTGCAGTCAATCAAGGCGAACCGACAAATACGAAAATTCGCCAACGTAATGATTCTGCCGCTTATTCCTTTTGGATGTTTCCTCCAACGCACGTTTCCTCAAAAAACGCCGTCTGGAAGTCGTAAATTTCACCGCTCGTGTTGCCATTTCGCCACACCACACGACTGCGCGCCTGGTTCAGCACGGGTGATTTTATGATTTTTCAACGTCCCTCTCAGACCAGGCTCGATCGCGAACTAGGTTTGTTCTACTCGAAGAGGTGTTCAGACACCCGATCTCATTTCATCCTCGGTTCAGTGATTCATGCGTCTCTTTCGGCTCAACTCGAAACAACCGCGTCGACGCCTCGGAACGACGGCCGTCGAGGTAGCCGTCACGATGCCTGTGTTCATGATCTTTGCTGCCGGCCTCATGGAGGCCAGTCACGCCATGATGATCGTCGACAGCCTCGATGCAGCCGCCCGTCAGGCGGCTCGATATGGATCAGTCGACGAAATCACGACCGCCCAGACGATCACCAAAGCCAAAGCCATCGTCGCTCAGTCGTTTCGAACTGTCCCGACGGTCGTGGTTAAGGACGCCAGCTCGTTCGACACCGCGAACTTCAATGCATCGAACATCAACTTCACCTCGCTTCCGGACAAAGAGCTGAGTACTGCGTCTGACGACCAGATGTTCATTGTTCGGATTTCCGTGCCCTACAACAGTGTGGCACTCCTTCCTCCGTTCTGGATCAAAAACATCACCCTCTCTGGCCAGGCGGTGATGCGTCACGAATAGCCTCTTCCCTGTCAGGCTCTCGAACGCAACGGCATCAGAAGGACCTCGTCATGTTTCGACACACTCCCTCCAATCAGAAACCGAGAAAACGTCTCGGTGCAGCTGCCGTTGAAATGGCAATGGTGCTCCCATTGTTCATGACGGTGACGTTTGGCTCGATCGAGATTGGCCATGCCCTGAACGTGTCCCAAAAGCTCAGCGCTGTGGTTCGCGATGGGGGGCGACTGGCCTCGAAGGACGTCGATCCGGCCCTGCTGGCGGGCGGAATCACCGCCAACCAGAAGGTCATCAACGACATCAAGAACATGCTGAAGGCCGAAGGCTACAACACGACCAATGTCGTCGTCACGATCACATATGCCGACGGCGCCAACGTGGGCCAGCCCTTCGACATCTCGCTTTCCACGAATCAATACAAGCTCATGAGAATCCGGCTGACGGTTCCCTACTCCGACGTAGGAATCTTCCCGATGAAGATCAGTTCCAGCGCCCTGCTTGATGCGGAACTGGTCACGGCCAAAGGCCGCGCCACCATGAACCTTTAGTCACGACACAACGCCAACCCTCGATCGACTCACTGAGTACTACTTATCAAGGTCCGGGAGACTGATGATGCAATCTGCATTCGAGCCACAGGAACAGTGGTTTTCTGAATTCCGCCAGAAACGACGAGGCGTATTTATCGTTGTGATGGCAGTATCGATGGCTGCATGTCTGGCGTTTGTGGCGTTCTCGGTCGACACCGGCATGGTGATCCTCAATCAGACCCGCATGCAAAACAGTGTCGACGCAGCCGCCCTCGCAGCTGCCAATGAGATCAGCCATGCCGTGGAAACGGCCACCTCTAACGTGGGTGACATCACGACCTATGCCTTGGCTCAATCCCGACTCAAGGCTCAATCGGTCGCCGCCCTCAACGGGGTCTATATCGACCCGAACACTGACGTGCAGTTCGGTCGCTGGCAGCTGAATCAGGCCACCCAAACGTCGTCAATCACCTGGGGGGCCACTCCCTCCAATGCCGTGAAGGTCACGGCCCGTCGCACCAACGCTGACACGACTCAGCCCGATGGTCAGGTCAAGACCCTGTTCGCAGGTGTTTTTGGAAAGAAAGCGGTTTCGATCACGACTACCGGAACAGCTTATATCGAGTCGCGTGACCTCGGCATGGTCCTCGACTACTCGTCGTCGATGAATGACGACAGCAGTTACGATGTGGTGTCGACTCGCGACCGCGCTTCGCTCGACGCCAACATGGAGCAGATCTACAACCAGCTCGACGCGGTACGAGACTTCGGTTCGATGACTTTTACTCCTCGCTGGTTCCAGTGGACGACAAACGCCACCTCTCCTGACGACCGCTATGCGACCGTCGTCTTCAAAAACAGTTCGGTCGATGTCACGACCAACAGCACCATGACGGGTGTCACGTTGTATTCTGGCTCGAACTCGACCAGTCCTACAGCCTCGGGCACATCGGGCACGTACACCTACTCGTCAAAATCGATCGACAAGGTGGCTGTGACGATGAAAGGGAATCTGGCTCCCACGACTGGAGCGGCGACTTACAACACCTGGACCGCCAACGTCACCTTCAACAACAGTACGAGCAACGTGGTGTCGGTGACGGCCAACAAGAGCATGCTGGGGATACTCTTAACCTACGCGGACAATACCACACAGAACTTTACGATCTCGAGCAAGTCCAGCGCCTCAGTGACCGGCAACGGGAAGTACGTCAAATCGGCCAAGGTCACGTTCGCTTCATCGGGAAGTCCCACTGCGACTGCGAACAATCCTGCTGGAACATCCCAGCCTTCCAGCTTCTCGTCGACGACTCTGACTGTGCAAATGACCGATGCCAATATTCAGTCATGGCTGGGGTTGCCTACTTACCCGTGGGGATCGAGCGGCAGCTGGACAGAGTTCTTTAACCACTGCAAGACGGACGGCACGATTAACTCTGCTGGTCATCGTTACAAGTTCGGTGGTGCCTGCCTGGTCAACTACCTGCTGAAGAACGAATACACCTACGCTTCGTGCAACGATCTGTGGCGAACCTCGCACTACCCGTTCCATTCCTGCAAGCAGGGGGCACTGCTGTTCTGCGACTTCCTGGAAGACCTGGGCTTTGGAGACGAAGTGGGAGCTGTCTGCTTCGACACCAGTGCCCGCCGCGAGGTGGGTCTGGATTACGACGGATACTCCATCGATCTGTCTTCGAATCCAGTCAGCAACAACTTTGAAAACGTTCGACAGATCATTCGCCATCGCCAGGCGGCCCACTACATGGGTAACACGAACATCGGAGCCGGGATCTACCAGGGCCGTTTGATGCTCGACGAATCGAAGCGTCCTGGAACTCGTCCGACACTGTTGATTCTGACGGACGGTGAGCCCACCGCTCAGGACTCCGGCTGGACCTTCCCGTCCGATTGGAACTGGAACGCTCTGTTCGACTACGACGGGGATGGGAATGCAAACTACACCTCGACCGACTCAAATGCAAAGTACGGTCTGATGCGGGCCAAGGAAGCTGTCGACGCGGGTTATACGATCCACACGATGACCGTGGGTCTGGGTGGCGACCCGGCTTACATGGAAGCGATTGCTCACCTGGGTGGTGGAATCACCATCACAGTCCCGGGCGATCAGACCGTGGAGCAGATGGAGGCCGATATTCTGGTGGCCTTCAACAAGATTGCCGCGTTCGTTCCTCCCGCCCGACTGGTCAAACCTCAATAAGCCAACCCGGAAATGACCAAGGGCGAGGTTGCCACAGCAACCTCGCCCTTTTTTGTTTTTACGGTGGAAGCCGATCGCTTCGGAACGACAACCCGGCCCTGGCTATCGAACCATCGAAGGTCCATCCCATCCGGCAACCGTCGCGTCCGGAGCGAGGATGTAGATCTCGACTCGGCGATTCTGCTGACGACCGGAGTCGTCCGCATTGGCGGTCACTGGCTGGAACTTGTTATAGCCCGCGACACCCATCCGCGGTTCGTCGAGACCAATCTTGGCCAGACTCTTCACGACAGCAGTCGATCGATGGGCAGAGAGGTCCCAGTTGGTTTCGTGCTTTGCCCTGGTGCCAGCCTTCACGATTTCCTGATCATCGGTGTGACCGACCACCAGAATGTGGAACTGTTTGGCATCTGGATCGTTCATGATGCCCGCGAACTCGCGAAGCAACTCGACCCCTTCGGGTCGGACGACATCACTGCCGGAGGGGAACAGCAGATCGCCATTGAAACGGCTGACTCCTGTCACCGGGTCGAATTCGAATTCCGGATACTTCTTCGCCAGTTCCTCGAAGCGACGATTCGTTCCACCGCCCAGAGGATTCTTCAATCCGGTCAGCAAGGTCGAGTACTTCTCATTCAGAGCGGCCCGCTCTGCACTGAGATTATCCAGACGCTGGTTCGCAACGTCCAGATTTTGCTGAGCCGCCGCCAGAGACTGCTCCAGCTGGCTGTTCTGTTCCGCCAGCTGTCCAGCCATCTCGGCCTGGCCAGCCAGATCCTGGTTCTCGCGATACAGTTGCAGGGTTCGCAACTGGGCACGACGGAGTTCATTCTTGCGACGCCGATACTGGCGACAGCCGCACCCCGATGTGGAGAGCAGTAAGGCGATCAGAAGGCTGGCAATCAGCGAACGTTGCAGCAGGCGTGGCATGATGGTCTCCGGAATCCGGAAGGCGCAATCGTTCCACATCGACGACGACACCAGCCGATGGTTAGACCGGTAGCGGCACGCGAAGGGACGCGATTCAATCGTGAACGGGGGGAAAGGTTCGAGGCAGGTGGTTCAACCCCGAGGGGTGGAACCGTTCGCGGAATGTGTGAGTGAGAAACTCGCAGACCACTCCGGCGAGGCAGGGCGTGACTTGCCGTCGCTGGGACGACTTATCACGAAATCGACTTGTACGGGCTTTTTTTCTCAAGTGCCAGACAAACCGTGCCGATGGAAATATGTTCGGCAGCTTTCGCCGGATTTCCCTGCCTTTCGAGCGGGCGCATTGTGCATAGAATCCCCGCAAGCCGTTTTCAAAAAACGCTTTATGCCAAATAGCGACTTATCGCAGGGATCCAGCCTCGTACGGAGGTCCAGCGGGCAGAGATTCCACATCTCGTCCTGCACAACGACGCTGGCTGATCAGATTTAGAAACAGATCGGCGGGACGATTGTTCAGAAGTTGAACAGCTGGAGAGCGAAGCAGGATTTCCGCACCTCCCCCTCCCCCAAGACAGAAACACCGCAACATCTTAAAATATAAACACTTGCAGCACACCAACCCCAGGCAAGCCAGATCCGGTTGTGACGATTATTCCGTCGGCACCGATTATGCTGATATCTCCTGACGTAACGAATACCCGGATGCACAACGCAACGGAGCACCACACGCGGGGTGGTGTGAGATACCACCCACGAGGCTGCTGATCCCGGCCTTAACGCGAGCTGTTCCGGATTCCTTCCAGGGGCGAGTCACTCGGTCGAGTGACTCGCCCCTGTGCGTTTTGGTGGGCGGATAGCGAATGGCCAGAAACAAGGTCGACACTGTCGAGTGGGACCGGCTTGCTTGTTCGGCGTGGGTGCTGCGGGAATAATCGCTGGCGTCATTCTCAACTGCCCGTGTCATTCTCGATGGACCTTAAATAGCGATGGCCCAGTGCGATCAGGGATATCTGTGCGAGGTCTGTGGCGATCCCGTCGAGTTCGTCGAAGGAAGCGACCTGTACCTCCGTTACATCCTCGGCGAAGTCGAAGCGCGAGCCCTGTTGTCGACACCGGAGCGGCACTTGCGTTGTAACCCCGTCGTCGCTCAGTTCATCGTCGACCCGGCCTTTGAGACCGTCACTGTCGACGGCCCGTTTAACAAGGCCGAGATGGACCATGCCTCGGTTGAGGCCCGCGAATCGTTGGTGACCCGGGCCTGGAAGCGGCTTCAGGAAGTCCGGCAACTCGGTCTTCCGATCTCCGAGTACCCGCTGCCGGAAGTTCTGGAACGCCGAGCCCAACGTCTCCCCGGTGGCCGGTCTCATGAGTAACCCGCCCGGCCCGCCAGCCGCACGCCCTGCAGTCCGCAATCATCTGCCTGCAGCTGTCATGCTGTTTTTGTGGCTGGGACTCGCCGTTCACACGTGCCATTCCACCAGTGTCACATTCGACGAGATCTGGCACCTCCCGGTCGGAGTGCGCAATCTGGTGAACGGTGAATTTGCCGAGGACCGGCTCAACCCGCCATTGAGCCGGATGTGGGCGGCCATTCCGCTTGCCATTCGAGGAGTACACGTCACCCCCAGGACGCCCGACCGGGAAATCGGCGATCTCTTCGTCGCAGAGCACGATGACTACCTGTCGTGGTACATCGCCGGACGCTACTTCAACCTGCTCTGGCCCGTCGCCATGGCTGCGCTCTTATATACCGTGACTTTTCGCAGCCTCGGGCTGGTCCCCGCTCGCCTGGCCCTCCTCTCGCTGCTCTGCAGTCCCGACCTCATCGCTCATGGCAGCATTGTCACACCAGACACCGCTGCGGCGTTTTTCTTCTTTGCGACGAGTGTCGCTCTGGCCAGTTGGTTCGCTGTGCCGTCCTGGAAACGCACGATTACGCTCGGCGTGTTGCTCGGTTTGCTACAGGCGGTGAAGTACACCGGCGTCGTCTTCTTTCCGACTCTCGCGATTCTCGTTCTTTGGCAGCTTTGGCGGGGACGGTCTTCGGTATGGCAATCGGTGACGTGGAAAAGCCTGACCGGTCGATTGGCGGTAATCCTGCTCAGCTGTGTCGTGAGTCTGGGAGCCTGCTATCGCTTCCATGGGATGTTCGTTCCTCTGGAGGACATCCCGCTGCAGAGTGTCGACTTCCGCACGATTCGCGAAGTCGTGGGCGGTTTGGCGAAGCTTCCACTGCCATTGCCACTCGACTTTGTCACGGGTATCGATCTTCAGCGGTCGATTATGGAGACGCCACACCCGACCTTCCTCGACGGGCAGTGGAGCCTCAGCGGTTTCCGCTCCTACTTTCTGAAAGCCGTTGCGTATAAGTACCCGCTCGCCCTGCTCGCCCTGTCTGCCATCGGAGCGGTCGCGCTGCTCCGTCAGTGGCGTCGAGCCCACAGCATTCCAGTGGGATGTTATCTCATCCCCGTCGCAATTCTGGTCGGCATTGCCAGCTTCAGCTCGATGCAACTAGGCGTGCGATATGTGATGCCGATCCTGCCACTGGTCGCCTTTTGCGCGGGGAGCAGCCTGCTGGCCTTTGGCGACGCATACAAGTCGGCTCGCACCATCCTCCTCATCTTGGGCGTTGTCGGACTGCTCAGTGTGTGGCGAAACCATCCTCACCACCTGAGCTATTTCAATGAGCTGGCTGGAGGACCGCTGGGTGGACGGTATCACATTGTCGATTCCAATCTCGACTGGGGACAGGATCTGATCCGGGCTCAAGCGGCTTATCAGGCCCACAGCGACCAGCCGCCGAAGATCGCCTACTTCGGCACCGTCGACCCACGCAGACTCGGCATGGCGACGGTACCTCCCTCATCGCGTACACCCCAGCCGGGCCTCTATCTCGTCAGCGTGAACTACGTCATGGGACGCCCGGGTACAGTCCGCGAGCCGGATGGCCACACGCGTTCAGCCGACATTAACGAGTTTGCTTACTTTCAGTTGTTTGAACCGTTCGAGCACGTCGGCAATTCGATCGATCTCTATCGCATTACGCAAAAGGACTGCGACGAGTACCGCGAGGCGATGCAACAGGCGGCCCTGCAAGAGGCCGGGCTGTCCCCGGGATCAAGCGACCAGTAGGACAGACATTCCCGTCTGTCTCGATTGCAGGTGGACATGTCCACCGAGGCACCACGCTCACTGCTCTGACGCCGGTCTCGCCACACTGAACTCCAGAATCTGCATCGCGTCCGCGTAATTCGTCTCGTGCCCCCCCTCTTCGCGATGGATCAGCAGCACCGGTCGGTCGAGCTGTTTGAGGATCCCCGCCAGCCGCAGCACACTCTGCGGTGGGACAGCAGTATCCTTGCCACCGGTCGTCACTCCAATCGGCATGGTCAGTCGTTCGGGCCAGTATTCCGCACTGCGTTTCTTGTACTCCTCCGGGATGGCCTTCTTCGTACCACCATACGACTCCGTGATCGCGTCGGAGAAGTTCTGGTACTCCAGCAGATTCGCCGTCCCGTTCATCGAGGCCGTGCCTTGTATCAACTCGGGATGCAGGGCGGAAAACGTGAGAGCCCCTGTCCCGCCCATCGAGCCGCCGCACAGATAGACATCCCGCACCGGGTAATCCTTCTTAAGGATCTCGATCAGCTGGACCAGATCGGCCTCAGCTGCGGGCCCCATCCAGGACGTCCTCGCCCGGTAGTCGGGTGCCACGAACAGCATCCGCCGCTGCATTGCAAAGTCACGGGCCGCCCGGCACTCATCACGGTTGTCTTTGGCGAACTGCCAACGATCGGAGCCGTGCCCATGCAGGGCAATCAGGACGCTGAACTTCTCGTCGAGTTTCAGGTCGGGCGGGGTGACCGTCACGTACTTCTGTTCGGTTTTATCGAACTTCGCGACGAACGAGCGATCTTCGATCACCGGATCAGCGGCGAATGCGATCGAACAGAGCAGCAACCACGCGACTGAATAAACCACTTTCATGAGCGTCGTCTTTCTCTGCACAACAGCGATCGGCAGATGTCAGTCTGCCGTGAATACGCGTCTCTTCGCTGTTCATCGTTTGTTACACAAAAAAGGCACAACCACGGCAGACTCACGTCTGCCGCTCGCTTACACCT
>CANJZR010000112.1 GCA_947479075.1 Planctomycetaceae bacterium | reverse complement strand
TGGCGGCGAAGACTCCGCTGGTGCTGGAGCTCTTCTTTTCGTACTCGCTGGCGAACGACCGGGCAGGAATCGAACTGGCTTCGGACGAAGTCGTCGCGCTGTTGACGAAGGCTCTGGATGCCCATGCCTCGTCGCCCAAGGTCAATACCCTCAACGACGAGTTCTGGCGACAGCTTGATCAGTTCAGCCTCGCGTTGCAGAAGAGTCTGTCCGTGGCCGATGTCTCCATGGTGGCTGCGAACGATGGTCGTGTGTTGCTGGAGTGCGATCGAGTCAGTGTCGCGATGAGATACGGCAAACGGGCCAGGATCGTGGCCATGAGTGGGCAGGAGACGACGCAGCAGAGGGCCAATCTGGTCTATCAGATGTCCCAACTCGCCAAGGCGGTCTGCGACCTCGGCGAGCCCGTGGTCTATACCGGAACGACGGAGGGCTTTCCCGAGTCCTTCCGCGAGCCACTCTCCAAGTATTTGGAAGAGAGCCGCTCGCGCATGGTGCACCTGATCCCGCTGCGGGAGAACATTGCCCACCACAAAGTCGAACTCGATCTGGCCGATCAGCGTCGGCAGAAGCCGGGGCGCGTGATTGCCTGTCTGATCGCGGAGCAGTCAAAGGACAGCGAGCCGTTGCCGTCGGTGGCACAGCGAATTCCGATGGTGGCTGACCATGTGGCCTCGGCTCTCAGCAATGCTCGGACCCAGGAATCGATCTTTCTACTCCCGCTCTGGAGGACGATCGGTCGCACGCTCGGTTGGTTCCGTGGGCGTCGACTGGCGATCGCCATCGGGATCGTCGTGTTACTGGCAGGCGTGATTGCGGCCCTCAGCGTCGTGCCCTGGGAGTATCGGTTTGAGGCAGCAGGTAAGGCCATGCCGGTGGAACAGCACGACCTCTTCGCTCCGTGGGACGGGGATGTGGTACAGGTGCTGGTCGAGAACGGCCAGACTGTCAAGAAGGGGGAAGTGGTTCTCGTACTGCGCAGCGACGATCTGCAAACCGAACTGGTCGCGGCGGAGAATGAGGCGAGTGAGAGAAAGAAGGCGATTTTCTCGCTGGAGGAACAGCAGCGGCGGGCTGCTGCAGCGGGTGACGCCGCTGAGGATGCCCGCATTACAACCGAGATCGAGACAGCGAAAGTCCAGCAGATCGGAGCTGAGGCCAAGGCGGAGTTGTTTCGAAAGCGGATTGAGGCCCTGAAGGTTACCTCGCCGGTTGACGGTGTCGTTGCCACATTCCAGGTTCAACAGACTCTGCTGGATCGTCCCGTGCGGCGTGGTGAGAGACTATTGGAGATCATGAACGTCAGCGGCCCGTGGCGTCTGGAGCTGGACGCCCCGGAGTACCGCATGGGGCATCTGCAGCGGGCGGTCATCGCCAGATCGGGGGAGAGTTCGTCCCCCGCTGAACCAGCGCTCCGGCAGAAGCTGACGCCCAACGAGCAGCTGGATGTCGACTACATTGCCGCGACCGCTGTGGAACAACGTTATCAGGGGAAACTGTCCGAAATCGGCACCCGCACGAACGAGTCACAGAAAGAAGGCACCACGATTGTCGAGCTGTTCGTTGACATCAATCCGAACGATCTGCCTGCCCGCCATATCGGGGCCGAAGTGACCGCCAAGATCCACTGCGGGAAACGCAGCCTCGGCTATGTCCTCTTCGGGGATGTGTGGGAGTTCATCATTCGCAAGGTCTGGTGGTAGCGGACCGGTGCGACTCCCCTGGTCACGCTCGCGTCGTGATTAGGAGTTGTCGTGTCGTGAAATTTGCTCTCGAATCACGACCAGTTGTCCAGCACAAAAACACAGGAACATGAAGGCCACAAGCGCGAGTAACCCGAGATAGAAGCCAGTCTCGTTGAGATCCAGCGTGGGCAAAACAAAGAGACCGACGATGAGGCTGAGAATGCCCACTGTGGTTAGGGTAAACTCGGCCAGTTGCCCATGCGAACACAACTGTTTGGAGAGAAACTTCCGAGCAGAGTTCATTTCACGAACCTTTCATGCCTCAGGACACACATCTCGTATACGCTGCAACGGTTGTTGGTGTGGGAGATTTTTTCTCTGTGATAACTATGACTGCCACATTTCAACCCATGCGATTCGTAGTTCACGCGTTGTGTCTGGTAGTAGTCGGGACATGGTCAGGCCCCTATTACTCAGAGAGAGAAAGCCCAGCGACGCTCGCCCTCGCTGACGCTTCGGGTTGGTGAGTTGGGGAACTCTGATTCGGGTGGCTTTGAGTTGTTACTCCCGATGCGGTGCCAATAACCACTTCCCGAAATCGGCGGATTTTCCCTGATACCCTTTCGTGAGCAGGTGCTGGTCACTGCCATCGGGGTTCATCATCCATAGCTCGCGGGTGCCGCCGGTACGGACGCGGGTGAAGAGCAGCTTGTGGCCGTCGGGTGAGTAGACGGTGCGGTAGTCCCAGCGGCCTGCTTCGGCGGTGGTCAGTTCGGTGACCTCACCCGTGGCGACATTCACCGTGCAGATCTGCGAGCCGCCCCGGCTCATGTCGCGTTCGGAGTTCGGCAGCAGCCGCGTGTAGGTGACGGACTTTCCATCGGGGGTCCACTCGGGGATGTTGGAACCAAAGGGCGTTCCGAACCAGTGGGACTGCGGCGGGGTGACGAGGCCGTGCTTGGAGCCATCGGCCTGCCCCACGCACACAGCGGCCCGGAAGTGGTTGGGGTCGATGTCGGTCTGGCAGTCCATGTAGACCAGCTGAGTGTTGTCGGGTGACCACTTGGGGCCGAAGTAGAGGTGGTTCGGCTGTCCCGCGACGAGGACCCGCTTCTTCGTGGCCAGGTCGATCACGTTAATCGAGTAAGGACCGGGATTGTAGAAGCTGGGCTTGCCGCCGGTGACGTGGCAGGCGAAGCGTGTCTTGTCGGCGTTGAGTTCCATCGCGTAGTGGAACCCTCCGCCCGGTTCCGTGATCTCTTCTTGATGACCGCCATCGAGATCCATCACAAACAGGCGTTCCTCGCGATTGATAATCGCCGACATGATGATCCGCTGGTCGCCGGGCAGCAGTGCCTGGGACCGGATCTGGGCCGAGAGGCGGTCCTTCTGGGCGATCTCGGTCAGATCACCGCAGGAGAGGTCGTACGTCCAGTTGCGGGTCATCACCTCGCCCGCGCGGACCTTCGTCAGGTTGTCGTCCTCATAGCTCGTCAGGACGATGCGGAAGCCGTCTGCGAACTGCGGGCCGAAGACCCAGCTGAGCTGGTCAGGTTTGCCGAAGTCGGGATAGTGTTCGTCGGTGCCATCGGGGTTGATGAACCCGAGGACGTGGGCGAGTTGCTTGGACGGAGCTACACCCATGTAGCCGATGAGGTACTCTCCATCCGCATAAATGGGCGAGTGCGACAAGACAGCTGTAAAGAAGATTGCCAGCGATAACGTCAGATGTCGTTGAAGGCGGTTAAGAATCCGAGTGTTCATGCGCGAGCCTTATATAAGAGGTCTATCTATTGTGCTGTGTTTGTGGGGCCGTGTCAGGTGTGAGAGGCCGGTTTGTGCCTCTTGAACTCTCCGGCCGACTCTCTTGCGGTGGATATCTCCAGGTGAAAGCGAGTCGATTGTGTGGAGTGAACACACGTCGTCGATAACAAACGATCGTCAGAGTGTGGCGGGGTGTGGCTCATCGGGTATCATGAATCGATTGTTTCTTCGGGAGTCGTTCATGCTGCGATCGCTGTGCATTCTCTGTGTTGCCCTGTTCACTGCTCGCTGGTGCGAGGCAGGTGTTGATTTTGAGGGGGCGGTGGCTCCGATCATCTCGGCGAAGTGCGTGGAGTGCCATAACACGAAAGACAAATCGGGGGGGCTCGACCTGACATCACAGGCCTCGCTCATGCAGGGTGGAGACAGTGGTGTGGTCCTCGTGTCGGAGAAGCCCGAGGAGAGCCCGCTGTATCAGCGTGTGGAAAAAGGTGAGATGCCGCCCGAGTCAGCGGGAAAATCGCACAAGCTGCCCGATGCGGAAATCGTAGTGTTGAAAGCGTGGATCACGGAGGGGGCGACCTGGCCGAAGGACCGCGTGCTGGATCTGTACGAACGGACCAACGAGAGCCGGGCGGGTCGAGACTGGTGGACGTTTCAAGCGGTCAAGCGTCCTGCCGTTCCCGCAGTGACTCCTGCCGAGCGGGTGCGAACTCCCGTGGATGCATTCATCCTCGATCAGCTGAAACGCGAACAGTTGACGATGGGGCCCGAATCCGACAAGCGAGCCCTTGTTCGGCGGGCTTACGAAGACCTGTGGGGACTTCCGCCGACTTACGAGCAGATCGAAGAGTACGTCAACGACCAGTCTGCGGATGCCTTCGAGATGCTGCTCGATCGGTTGCTGGCGTCGCCGCATTATGGAGAACGTTGGGGGCGGTTCTGGCTCGATGTCGTGCGATATGCAGAGACGTGTGGGTACGAGCGCGATCAGTTGAAACCGGGAATCTGGAAGTATCGCGACTGGGTCATCAACGCTCTGAACACCGACATGCCGTATGACAAGTTCGTTCTGCACCAGCTGGCCGGGGATGAGATACCCGACCGCGACGAACAATCCGTGATTGCCACCGGAATGTTGCGGGCCGGCACGTGGAACGATGAGCCGAATGATCCTGCTGACTATCTGTACGAGCGACTGGAAGACATGGTCGATACCACGTCGTCGGCATTTCTCGGCCTGACCGTGAAGTGTGCCCGTTGCCACGATCACAAGTTCGATCCAATTCAGCAGACCGACTACTACCGCATCGCCAGCTTCTTCTGGGCAGGGTACATGGGGCAGGCGAATCTGGGGGGGCCGACGAAGGATGAACTGGGGATCGATGTCTTCGGCTGGACTGACAAGGGGCCGACTGCCGAACCGATCCATCTGCTCATCAAGGGAGAACGCAGCCAACCCGGCGAGGTCGTCGAGCCGGGGTTTCTGTCGGCAGTCACCGAACTCGATCAAGCGTTGTCGCCTCCGCCCGCAGGCAGCCGGACTACGCAGCGGCGTTTGCAGTTTGCGAAATGGGTCACCGATGACCGTAACCCGCTGGCCGCGCGCGTGATGGTCAACCGGTTGTGGCTGCATCACTTTGGCGAAGGTCTGGTGCGGTCGCCGAACAACTTCGGCTTCAAGAGCGATCCGCCGACACATCCAGAACTGCTCGACTGGCTGGCTGCGGAGTTCATGCACCCGACGTGGGAAGCCGAGTCGGGACGTGCGACCGATTCGGCTGTGCCGTGGTCGATCAAACGGATCCATCGGCTGCTGATGCTCTCGAGTGTGTATCGCCAGAGCTCGAATCATCCACTGGAAAAGGAGTATGCCCAGCGCGACTTCACGAACCGGAACTGGTGGCGGTTCAATCGTCAGCGGCTTGATGCCGAGGCGCTGCGCGATGCGATCCTCGTGGCGAGCGGAACGATCAACGACCGAATGGGAGGCGAAAGCTTCCTGCCATCGATGAGTTCCGAGGCCCTCGAAGGACTGTCGAGAAAGGACGCCGCCTGGACTGCCTCGCCCCCGGAGGAACAGCGGCGACGCAGTGTCTACATGCGGACGGTGCGATCGCGCGTGCTGCCGATGATGACCGCCTTCGACTTTTGTGACACGACGCGAACCTGTGGTCAGCGCGATGTAACGACCGTTCCGCCGCAGGCTCTGGCTCTCCTCAATAACGAGTTCATTCACCAGAAGAGCGACGAACTGGCTGAGCGGGTCGTGAGCCAGGTTGGCAATGATGTGGAGGCGCAGGCTGCGACTGCCTGGAAGCTCATCCTGGGACGTAACCCGGATGCTGAGGAGTGGGCCGGAGCGGTCGCTCACCTGCAGGAGCAGACCGCCCACTTCGCCGCGACTTCCCGTGAGCGTCAACACCCCGCCGATGCAGCGAGTCCGGTTGCCAGTGAGGACGCTGTTCGCTCGCTCATGGATAACGTGATGTGGCTGAAGGCCGATCAGGGTGTGAAAACGGATGCAACGGGCCAGGTCCTGTTTTGGCGAGATCAGGTTCAGGGTGGTGGTCGACATCCGCACGATGCCTCACAGTCCGATCCCGAGCGGCGGCCCCTGTGGGTGAAAGAGGGTTTGGGGGGGCAGCCTGCGATCCGCTTTGATGGCCAGAAGGCGTTCCTGCAGGTCGACGGCCAGGTGATTCACTCGCCTGAGTTCAGTCTCTTTGCTGTGGCCACTCACCGTGGAACCGACGACAGTCCGCGTGAGATCCTGACCAACTGGAACCGGGCGGGACGTTCGACCTCTTCCATTTTCCTCGGAACGGTCGGGGTGAACGGAGTGAGATTCTCCGATGCCTTTGGTGGCGCGGGGCAGCTCAATTCCCCGGCCCAACCGTTCATTCTGGCCGGTGTGACTTCCGCCACGGAAGCGGAGACATTTCAGAATCGCCGATCGCTGGCCACTCATGGTGGGTTGGCTGATCGTGACTTGCTTGGCCCCTATGTGATCGGGACGCAGGGTGATCTGGGCGGCGAGTTCTGGAACGGGGAGATCGCGGAGATCATCGCCTTTGACCGGGCTTTGCCGGATGGGGAGCGACAGATCATCTGGAGTTATCTGACGCAAAAGTATGCGATCCCAGATCAAGTTGCCCCAACCGTTGTGAGAACTCCCGAGCAGCTGGCGTTGGCTTCATTGTGCCTGGTGCTGCTCAACACGAACGAGTTCGTGTACGTCGACTGATGCGGGAGATCGATCGTCCCCCCACAAAGACGCTTCCCCCGGACCACAAGATTGTGAGCCGGGGGAAGCGTGCGACGGTTTTATCATCGAGGTCCACTAAAACTTGACGGTGGCTCCCAGCGTATACATGTCGACCGCTGCTGAACTCTTGACGAGTGTGCCTGGGATTGGCCCCATGGCTGTCGTCAGTGGTCCAGCCACCGAGTTCTCCAAGCCCCGGCTGTAACAGAACGACAGCACGAGGGCGTCCGTTACCTGATACGAGCAACCGGCCGAGATCACGTTCTGAACAACGAGAGGCGAAGCGACATTGGCCGAGGCCTGTGCCGGGGTCACCGGGTTATCGCTCCAGCTGTATCCCGAACGAAATGTGAACGCATCGGTAATCTTGAACTCCGCCCCGGCGGAGACTGCGACGATGCTCTTCAAGCCAATGCCCAGCAGTGCTCCGGTGGGTGAGAAGCCCGATTCCCCAAAGCCCGATGTATTGTGGAAATCGAGATATCGCACGTCAGCGGCCAGCAGCACCCGATCGATCCCGCGATACGATCCACCGAGCGAGATGATCGCGGGCAGATCGAGACCAAAATTCACGGTTTGAGGGAGTCCAATTTCATTGGTGGTACTGAAGTGGTAATCCTGGAACCACTGACGACTCTTGTACGAGGCACCGAGTCCCCACGTGTCCCCATGGTAGTACGTCCCCAGGCTGTACCCGGCTCCCCACGCCTGGGTGGAGTGCGTTCCGCTGGGGTATGAGTAGATCCCGTCATTATTGGCATCGTCTGGGGTGGCGAATAACGCCGGGTCGAGTTGGGCCATCCCGATGTTCACCAGTGGACTGAATGAGATCGACCACCGCTCCGTTACGTCATAAACGAGAGCGGGAGCGATCTGCATCACTTGATACTGGGAGAAGATCGGACCGAATCCCAATCCCACGGGAGGTGAAGGTGTCAGGACCGGATTGGTCAGACTGCCTGCATAGTTGAGACCGAAACCAGCGATTGCGTAAGCCCCCATACCGAAGGTAAAGGGCGACTCCTCGGGGCGGTAGGAAAGCGCGATCGTCGGAACGGCAAAGACAGCGTTTTCATTCCCCGTGGTCCCCGCCATGGCGACGGGAGGGAATCCCGTTCCGAATGTGTCGGCGGGAACTTGTGAGTAAACGTCCGTGTGAGGAATGATCAACTCACCGCCGACGTCGAGCTCGTTGCTGCTGAGTTTCGAGAGAGTGGCCGGGTTCCACATAATGGCACCGCTGGCGGAGACGGGCGCTCCAGTGGCAGTCCCCCCCATCGACCGATTGATCGGCCCGATGGCACTCATGATCGGTCCAAATTGCGCAGACGCAGGAGTGGCAGAGAATGCCAGAATCCCACCCACGAATGCGGTGAAGACGCTACTTAGCGAGGCCTTTGGTAGCAGTGACATGGACTCTTCCTGGAGTATGGATTGCAACACCTATGCCTAATGAATCGTCGCCATGTGGTCCCTGGAATCTGTGCAACGCGCTGAAAAAACAGACTTCCAGCCGTTCTATGCGAGAAAACCTGAAGAACTCTTACAACCGTTAAACTCTCACAGCAGCTGTGAAAGTACGCGTCCCCGCACTTTTCCGGCTCTTTGTGCCGATCCAAGGTTCTCCCCGCGGGTGGAGGTCGGGAGTGACTCCGGGAATGTGGTTAGTACCTGCGAATTGTTATTCTCTTCAGTGACCACTGGGGAATCTTCCTCCCCGAATTCAACAACAGGCTGACTCTTCTTGTCCCACACACTGAACGAAAAACGCGATGCTGTTCTCGCCTCCCTGCGTGATTGCGGGCGGGTGGCTGTGGCGTTCTCCGGGGGCGTAGACAGTGCGGTTGTCGCTCAAGCGGCCTTCCTCGCCTGTGGAGATCGCGCCTTTGCCATCACAGCTGTGAGCCCCAGCCTCGCCAGCGGTGAGCTGGAGAATGCGAGTGCCATCGCGTTGAAGATCGGGATCCGGCACGAGGTCATTCACACTCTGGAGTTCGCCCAACCCGGTTACGTCGCTAACGCCGGAAACCGTTGCTACTTCTGCAAGACAGAGCTCTATTCCCAGATCGAGCAGATCGCTCAGCGGTTCCCGTTCGATGTCCTGGTCAACGGAGCTAATGCCGATGACGTGGGCGACCATCGCCCGGGGATGATCGCAGCCTCCGAACATCAGGTCCGCAGCCCGCTGCTCGCCGCGGGGCTGAACAAGGCTGAGGTCCGCGAACTCGCTCGAGAGTGGGGCCTGCCAGTCTGGGACAAGCCTGCGAGCCCGTGCCTGTCGAGCCGGATTGCTTACGGTGTCGAGGTGACGCCAGAACGAGTTGCCCGCGTGGATGCGGCGGAAGTGTGGTTGCGTGATCAACTGGGGATGCGTGAATTGCGAGTGCGTCTGGAAGCGAACGACCTCGCGCGGATTGAGCTCCCGATCGAGGCCCTGGCGCGATTGACGACCGATGACATACGGCATCGTGTTTCCACTTACTTGAAGTCTCTGGGCTTTCGGTACGT
>CANJZR010000111.1 GCA_947479075.1 Planctomycetaceae bacterium | reverse complement strand
CTTCGCGATGGCCCGCTGCATACTCTCCTCCAGACGCTGGCTGGGCAGGAGGCCGGAGGACGCGCAGAGCCGATAGACCTTGAGAATGGAATCGAGATCCTTTGTGACCGATGCCATTCCCCGGTGCGAGCAGTCGACCGTTTCGCCGACGTGCAGTACCCCCTCCGCCCGATGACCGACGAGGTAGTTCTTGACTTGAGTGAGCATCGGGTGCGGTCGATTGCGGCCGATGAACCGGCGAGTAATCGATGCCACTTGAGTCGTATGCCGGAAGTATTCCTGCATCAGGCGTTCCACACCGCGCTGACTGGCGGTGTCGTGGTAGCCACGTTCCTGCGCAATGCGCAGCTGCTCACCACGGCTGTATTTTTCGTCGGCCTGCTCATTCGCATAATGCAGGTTGATACGTAAAGAGGTCAGATATTCCCAGGCCTGCTTCAGAACCAGAACATCATCCTTGTCCAGGGCCCCCTTGAGCCGCAGAGAATCGATATCGGACACTCCGTGAGCGGCAAACCCGATCCAGCGAATCAGGTGCAAGTCGCGCAGCCCGCCCGATGCGGTCTTGATGTCAGGCTCCAGTTCCTGAACCGCCCGACCGTTGACCCATTCCGACTCTCGTCCCTTGATGCACTCCTCGATGAACTGGCGCTGCCGACGCTGAACGACCTGCTTGCGGAACGCCCGGATCAGATTCTCGAACAGTGGACGCGACCCCCACAGTAATCGGGCTTCGACCAGGGATGACGCAAATTTCGGATCGTTCTTGGCGTCCTCCACGCACTGCGGTACCGTGCGACAACTCGCCCCTGGTTCCAACTTGGCATCCCAGCAGGTGCGGGTCATTCGATCCTGCGCCTCGCGGAAGGCGGTGCTAGCCTGACCTCCGTCGAGGAAGAGCAGATCAATATCTGAATAAGGGCATAACTCACCGCGCCCCGTCCCGCCAATCGCGACGATGGCACCATGCTTCAGCAATCGATCGACCACATCCGGCGACGTGTCGCGGAGTATGTCACTCCAGATGTCGAGGACCAGGCCCTCCATCGACTGGCACAGAAAGGTGGCCGTCTGGATGCCAGGCGCACCGGCCTGAAACAGTTGATATCCGCTCGCACGGATCTCATTCAACCGCTGGCGATATCGGGAGACTTCTTCGGTAGAAAAGTTCATTCAGGTGCCACGGGGTCTGGGAGCGCTTCCAGGCGACTCGGCACAAATGGATGGCCACATTGGCCACTGGAACAGATCGCCACTATCCAAACTCCCTAAACACCGAGAGCCCGGGCCACAGGACCCGAGCCTCGGATGCGAGGAGTGGACGATTGATGATCTAGATCGCCGTGCTGCCGGTCTCGCCGGTACGGATGCGAACGACTTCATCGATCGGAGTGATAAAGATCTTACCGTCGCCGACCTTACCGGTGCGGGCCGATTCGATAATGATCTTCACGGCCTTCTCGACTTCTTCGTCATTCACTACCAGTTCGACCTTCAACTTGGGCAGAAAGTCGACGGTGTATTCCGCACCGCGGTATTGCTCCTTATGGCCTCGCTGCCGGCCGAATCCACGAACTTCGGTGACGGTCATGCCCACGATGTTGGCAGCCGTCAGAGCGTTCTTGACTTCTTCCAGCTTGAAGTGCCGGATCACAGCTTCGATTTTCTTCATGGTTCTATTCCTGCGTGAAACGGTTCCGTGAAACCGTATGTGTTGAGTGGGAGGGGACGGATCGGATTAGACCGAGCCAGTCCACATGGAACAAGGGAAAGTCCATCTGTTCTCTCCGTGTGCAATCACCGTGAGAGAACGCATCGAATCGAGCATCAGACTCTAGATTGAACTTTCGTCTGACTCGCCCGTGCGGATGCGAATCGATTCGGACACATGCGAGATGAAAATCTTACCGTCCCCAATCTGGCCGGTGCGAGCCGTCATGAGAATCGTATCAACGATCTTCGCCTTGTCCGAGTCAGAGACGATCACTTCGAGTTTCACTTTGGGAAGAAAATCGACGACGTATTCCGCTCCGCGGTACTGCTCCTTCTGCCCTTTCTGGCGTCCGAAACCACGTACCTCAGTCACGGTCATCCCGTGCGCTCCCGCTTGAGTGAGGGCATCCTTGACCTCTTCCAGTTTGAAGTGGCGGATGATTGCCTCGATCTTCTTCATTTTATCATATTCCTGTTGGGGGGTGCCCGATTGGGAATTGGGGAAGCGGGTTGCTTCTCCCCGCGCATTGCCTGTTCATGATCTCGCGTGGAGGAGAAGTACGCTCAGATGAGCGTGCTTCTCCCGATCCATGCGGCCTTAGTAGAAGATGTAACCTTCTTCGCCGTGCTGGGTGACATCCAGTCCCTGGACTTCGTCGTCCTGGGTGACTCGCAGTCCCATGGTGGCGTCGAGGATCTTCAGGATCACAGTAGTTCCGACCACAGCAATCCCGATGGCAGCGGCCACACTCACGGCCTGTGGCACCAGTTGTGCCCAGTTCCCATCGATCCCGCCCAGCTTGCGGCCGGGGTTGGTGACCATTTCCGTGGCGAAGACACCCGTCAGCAGTGCTCCCGTGATCCCACCGACACCGTGAACGCCGAAGGCATCCAGCGAGTCGTCATACTTCATCTTCGACTTCAGGGTCGTACAGGCCCAGTAACAGACGCAGGTGCCAATGACTGCCAGCACCATGGCCCACATGGCGGTGACAGTACCGCTGCCTGGCGTAATCAACACCAGTCCAGCGACAGCTCCTGAACACGCGCCGAGTACGCTCGCCTTGCCACGCTGAATCCATTCGAGTCCGGCCCAGGTGATCAGACCAGCCGCAGCTGCAAAGTGCGTCGAAACCATTCCACTGACAGCCAGAGCATTGGAACCGACGGCACTTCCGCCGTTGAATCCGAACCAGCCCATCCACAACATGGCGGCACCGACAGCTGTGTAAGTCAGGTTGTGCGGAGGCATTGGCTCCTGGCCGAAGCCCAGACGCTTGCCCATGATGAGGCAGCAGACGAGAGCCGAGACCCCAGAGGTGATGTGAACGACAGTTCCTCCGGCGAAGTCGATCGCACGGTAAGGAGCTGCGGTGTTCCACTCACACAACCAACCGAAATCGGCCCAGACCCAGTGAGCAATCGGGCAGTAGACGAAAGTTCCCCAGAGGATCATGAAGACGCACATGGTGCTGAACTTCATTCGCTCGGCGAAAGCACCGCAAATCAGGGCGGGAGTGATGATGAAGAACATTCCCTGGAAGGCCATAAACAGAGCCTTGGGAATGCCTGTCGTCCCCTGTGCTGGCCAGACTCCGGGCTCTGAAGGAAGAACCCCCTTCATCAGGACGTGATCGAAGTTACCGATGTAAGGACTTTCGCCACCAAAGGAGAGCGAATACCCATAGACTGCCCAGATCACACTCATCAGTCCCATCAGGAACAGGCACTGCATGAAAACACTGAGAATGTTTTTCTTGCGAACCAGTCCACCGTAGAACAAAGCCAGACCTGGAGCCGTCATCATCAGCACGAGTGCCGAAGAAGTAAGCATCCACGCAATATTTCCCGTATCGAACGCTGGGGCTGCAGCAGGAGCCGCAGTTTCCTCAGCGAATACAGAACTTGAACAACAGAGGAGCATCGCGGTTGTCGCGAGCCCCCAATATCTCATGCGTGCGAGCATCTCAACCTCTTTTTAGCTGGAGAGTTATGTCTACTTGTCCATCCCCTTGTGAAAAAGATCTCAACCCCAGCGGTCCTGATCTTTTGAGTACCAGCCAGAAGATTCACCCCAGCTTCGAACCATTGGCTTGGTAACTCTTGAAGATATTGCAATCAGTGTGCCACAAAATCAGGCGACATTCTGTCGCCTATCCGTTCACTGCGGCTGAACGTATGATCTGTTTCACGTTCGGAGTGGGCTAAGCGATCGCTGTGCGGGGAAATCCGCATGGAGGAAAGTCCGGGCTCCACAGGACACGGTGGTGGGTAACGCCCACCACTCGCGAGGGTCGGGAAAGTGCCACAGAAAACAAACCGCCTCACCGGAGCCGAAAGGCCTCGATAGGGTAAGGGTGAAAAGGTGCGGTAAGAGCGCACCGCGGTTCTGGTGACAGAACTGGCAGGGCAAACCCCACCGGGAGCAAGACTAAGCAGGGCGAAGACCGGGTGGTAAAGAACAGAACTGACAAGTTTCAACGAACAGGTGACCAGGAAACTCCGGATGTCACTCGTCCACTTGCCACGTTCTCTTCTTTTCCACTCGGTCACGGAGCTGTCCGTTCCGTCTGACGTCCGGGTAAGTCGCACCGAGCTGTGAGGGTAACCTCCAGCCCAGAGAAATGGTCGCTCACGACAGAACCCGGCTTACAGGCCCACTCCGAACGTGTTTTATGTACGACCTGGCCGGAGCCTCTCGGCTCGAGCCCTAAGTATGCTCGCTGGATACGACAAAGCTGCAGCAGCGCCGATAGGCAAACTCTAACCACAGCAAAGAATCCCATACTGAAAACCCGTCCAGCAATTCAGCGTGAGTCGACAGCTGTCACGTCGACCTCCCGTTCTGGAGAAGGTTTGCGACCTGTGCCGAATCCGAGTTTGTGCAGTCCTGGAATCCCTTGAAAATGCACGGTGAGCGGACGGCCAGACAATCTCATCCCGAATGAGTGGTAGGTTTCAGGGGTAACTGAACCGTCTACATCCTTCGGGAGACATCGCCGTGGTGATTGATCTGGGAGTTCGTCTGGTCCGCGCTGGCGCGATGGTGGCGGTCGGAGTTGCGATGCTGTCATCTGCAGTCCACGCCGGGTGCAATTGTGGCAAGGGTGGTGCGGTATACGGTCCGGCACCGATGGGTCCGATCTACGGCGGAGACGCCATGCACTCCAACGATTTCGGTGCCCCCCCCATGATGGGAGTCCCGTTGTCTGCACCGACTCTGATTCCGACTCCAGATGTTGCTCCGCCGCCGGGGACCCTGGGACAGACCTACCAGCGTCCGATGCGACCGATTCCTGTCGACAAGCATCCGCGGATCAGTATCGTTGATGTCCGGGCTCCCGGCGCGACTTCGGTTCGCGTCTATGGAACTTACGAGTATCGTACAAAAGACGGGTTTTCAGGTTTCCAGGATCGCAGAGATCCGTCACTCTGGCGAATGGAGTCCGAGCCCCTCGTCCCCGGCATTCCGCACATCTACCGCGTTGTTGCCAAGTATGGTGACACCGCCCAGGAAAAATACATTCGCCTGGTGCCTGGCCGAATCGTGACACTCGATTTCTAACCTGGGTGACGGTCGTGCGGGCTGGTACAAGCCACCGCCTGGGTCATAACCAGAAGATCGAGCGTCTCGGGATGCGGGTGTCGCACTTCTCTCACAATGACAGCTACGCCCCGATCAGCTCCTGAATCACCTTCGCCTTGTAAACATCGGTGAGGCGTTCGTCTCGGCTGTTGTGTGGATAAGTCAGCCTCTCGTGATCAAGTCCGAGCTGGTGCAGGATCGTCGCGTGGAGATCAGCTGTCTGCGTCCGGTGTTCGATCGCTCGGTATCCGAAATCGTCGGTCGCCCCGTAAGCCTGCCCTCCGCGAATTCCTCCGCCCGCCAACCAGATGCTGAAGCCATAGGGGTAGTGATCGCGACCTTCCGTCCCGGTTGATTTGTTATCACCGCGTTGTTCAGCTCCCGGCGTGCGACCGAATTCGCCGCCCCACTGCACCAGTGTCGAGTCAAGCAGACCTCGCTGCTTCAGGTCGGTCAGCAATGCCGCGATTGGCTGGTCAGTCTGCTCACAACAGCTGCGAATTCCGTCGGTATTGTTCGAGTGGGTGTCCCACGGCTGGCCCGCCATGAAGAGCTGGATGAAGCGGACACCGCGTTCGACCAGGCGCCGCGCCATCAGGCAGCGTTTGCCGTACGAGCGAGTCTTGTCCTGGTCGAGACCATACATCTTCTGTGTGGCAGCCGTTTCCTGACTCAGGTCGAGGGCATCGGTTGCACTCAGCTGCATCTGGGCCGCGAGTTCAAAGCTGGCGATACGGGCATCGAGTTCGAGCTCACCCGGTCGACTCTGCTGATGTCGGGCGTTGAGTCGGCGGAGCAGTTCGAGGCGCCCGTGATCGACCTCAGAGGTACGAACGGTCTTCGGCTGCAGGTGCAGCACCGGCATTCCCTCGGAGCGAATCGCCGTCCCCTGATAGAGCGGGGGCAACCACCCACATGACCAGTTCCGGGCTCCGTCGACCGGCATTCCGGTCGGGTCAGGCAGCGACACATACGCAGGCAGGTTCTGGCTCTCAGCCCCGAGTCCGTACGCGACCCAAGCTCCGATATTCGGGCGTCCAGAGACGATCAGCCCGGTGTTGGCCATCCAGATCGCCTGTTCGTGGTTGCGATGCTCGGTGAACATGGAGCGGACCACGGCGATGTCGTCAGCATGGCTGGCGATGCCGGGGAGGACTTCGGAGAACTCCAGACCGCTCTCGCCGTGCTTTGAGAACTTGAACGGACTGCCGAGCAGGTAGGTCGTCCGGTTCTCGTCGTCAGCCACTTCGCTCGGTGGAGCCTGTCCGCTCAAACGACTCAACTCCGGTTTGGGGTCGAGCAAGTCGACCTGACTGGGGCCTCCATGCATGAACAGTTGAATCACCGCCCGAGCACATGGAGCATGGTGCGGGGATTTGACCTGCAGGTTGTGAGTGCCAGCCCCAGCTGCGAGTGTCGGTCGGTCCAGCTTCCCGAGCAGGGCCGCCAGAGCCACACCTCCGAAACCACTCCCCATGCGGCAGATTGCCTGCCGCCGTGCGAGTCGCTGTTCGAGTTCGACGATTTCGCGATTCATCGCAGTTCCTTGAAGAGGTCAGTCGACGTACACGAATTCGTTCGAGGCCAGCAGCATCTGGCAGAGGTCGGCCAGAGCTTTCTTTGCGACAGCCTCGGGGACCTCTCCGCTGGAGGCATAGCGAGCTTGCTGCTGGGACAGGAAGCTCGAGAATTCCGCCAGTTCTTCTGGCGTGGGCTCGCGGGCGTAGGTGAGCAACACTGCCCGGGCGACTGGCGAATCGGGAGCTTCTTTCAGCACGCGGTCGGCGAATGCCTGGGCATAGCCGACCACGGTTTCACTGTTAAGCAGAGTCAGAGCCTGAGTCGACACAGTCGACCGACCTCGACGGGTGCAGTTGGTCTCCATCACTGGCTGGTCATAGGCCTGCAGCATCGTCAGCGGGTTGCCCCGCAAAACCTGAACATAAATTGAACGCCGACGCTCATTCTGGCCGTCGGCAATTGTCACATCCCCATCCGGACGCCGTGCCACCGGGATGGCGTAACCGTACAGCGATGCGTCAAGCAATCCAGACACGCTGAGCATCGCATCCCGGACCGGCTCCGCATCGAGTCGACGCAGCGATTGCCGCCAGAGCCAGCGGTTGTCGGGGTCGAGTTTGGTCGCCAGTTCCAGCTGCGCCGGGTCGCCAACTGACTTCTGACGCCACGTGGTCGAGTTCATGATCAGGCGGTGCATGTGCTTGATACTCCACCCGTTCTCGACGAACTCCCGGGCCAGCCAGTCGAGCAGTTCCGGATGGCTGGGCGGCGAACCAAGCAAACCGAAGTCCTCAGGAGTCGACACGAGCCCCTGCCCGAAGTGCTGCATCCAGATGCGGTTCACCATCACCCGGGCAGTGAGTGGGTGATCGGGCTGGGTCAGCCATTTCGCGAACGCCAGCCGCCGTCCGCTCGTCTTGGCCTCTGCTGCGGGAGGACTCCACTGGAACGCCACCGGGGTGGCAAGGGCTTGTGGCACGCCGGGCTCGACCGGGGCTCCCGGTGTGAGGGCATCGCCGCGCCTGAGCAAGGGCGTCACCACCGGTCCGGGAAGGTCATACAAAGCACGCAACTCGTCGAAATGCATCCGCTGACGTTCGAGTGCGGCCACAGCTGCGGTGTTCTGCTCGACCGCCGTCTTGTAATCGGGATAGGTCTCTGGCAGCAGCTTGTCGAGCGTCGCATCATCGGGCTGGAGCTGAGGCTGAAACTTTCCGACGAGGTACTTTTCCACTTCTGTCCGCTGGTCGGCGGGTCTGGCGAGAGCGGCCTGCACATCGGCCCGGATTGGTTCGGAGACTGTGGCCAGCCGGTCGTCGAAGAGCTTCTGCTTCTGTGCGGTTCGCAACGTGGCGATTTCGGCTTTCAGTTTGGCGATGTCGGCGTCCAAGCGAGCATTGTTCTCGTCGGCTGCTTTCTTCTGCTTGGCCGACGCCACGAGGATCTTTCGTTCCATCTGAGGGATCCACTCCCTGGGGCGAAACGCTCCCATGAAGATCGCCTGAACGCGATAGAACTCGGTCTGGGAAATGGGATCGTATTTATGGCTGTGGCAGCGGGCACATTGCAGCGTCAGCCCCAGCGTCGATGACGCGACGATCTGCATCGTGTCGTTGATCGTGGGGTAGTAGTACTGAGCATCGGCGTTCTTGATCGTGCTGAAGTCGGGACGGCTCGAGTCGGCGGCACAGCGCAGATACCCAGTTGCGGTGACCGCTTCAATCACTTCATCGGGCAGGACATCACGAGTCTCGTACGCGGTCCAGTAGTCGACCAGCTCATCGCCAGCGAGTTGTTCCTGCAGGAACCGATCGTACGGCTTATCGCTATTGAGCGCCCGAATTACATAGTCGCGGTAGCGAAAGGAATTCTGGATCGGGCGATCCTCGGAAAGCACTCCCGCCGAGTCGGCATACCCCGCCACATCGAGCCAGTGCCGTGCCCAGCGTTCCCCATATTGTGGACGGGCGAGCAGTGAGTCGATGAGGCTTTCGTAGGCCCGGTCGTTCTGGTCCGCCAGGAAGTGTTCTCGCTCTTCCAGCGTCGGAGGCAGTCCGATCAGGTCATAAGTGGCTCGACGGAGGAGCGTTTCGCGGGAAGCCTCGGGGGAGAAGTGGAGACCGTTCTGCTCCAGTTTGGCGAGAACGAAGGCATCGATCGGGTTCCGCACCAGATCACCGTGCTGAACAGTTGGGATCGGCGGACGGACGGACGGGCGAAAGGCCCAGTGGTCGGAGGCTGGTTCCCCCGACCGCTCGCCAGTGTCATCGTCGGCGTCATCAGCGGGATCGGTCGATGCTGCACCATCATTGATCCAGGTACGGATCACCCCTTTCTCTTCGGGCGACAACGGTGGGCCGCCCTGGGGCATTTCGTTTGAGGCCAGCTTCTCCCAGATTAAGCTCGACTCCGCGGCGGCAATTCGCATGGCGGGCCCCGATTTGCCGCCGCGCAGGATGTCGCGACGGGTGGTCAGTCG
>CANJZR010000110.1 GCA_947479075.1 Planctomycetaceae bacterium | reverse complement strand
GCTGGCTCACAAGGCCGAAGAGGAAGGCGTCGCAGCTGTCGAACACATCTTCACTGGCTACGGCCATGTGAACTACGACGCGATCCCCGGTGTGGTTTACACCGAGCCGGAAATCGCGAGCGTCGGCTTCACCGAAGACACCCTGATCCAGCAGGGACGCAAGTACCGCAAGGGGAGCTTCCCCTTCATGGCCAATGGCCGCGCCAAGGCCAGCGGAACCACCGATGGCAAGGTCAAGATCCTGGCCGATGCCGAAACCGATCGCGTACTCGGTGTGCACATCATCGGAGCCCATGCCGGTGAGCTGATCGCCGAATGCACAGCTGCGATCGAATTCGGCGCCAGCAGCGAAGACATCGCCCGCACCTGCCACGCCCACCCGACCCTCGCCGAAGCGGTCAAGGAAGCCGCCCTGGCTGTGGATGGGCGAGTGCTGCATATGTAATGGCACGAGGGCTCGATCTCCACTCGTGCGTCTCCCGTCGAGTAAAGCTGTCCAACGCCTGATCAGCAGAAGTCTGCCGATCAGGCGTTTTCCATGGGGGACAACTGCACTCCGACATTGACGCCTTGATGCTGCCGCGCCGATAATCCCTTCACGGTCTGCGGGGATGCCAAGCTTTTGTCCTTCGGGACGCTGCGGGGTTACCCCGTGGGAGACTCGTTGTTGGTCATTCAACGTGAGTTTGCCGGAGTTGAGCTTGTCGTCATCTCCAGCAAACTCGACACAGGATGCGTTGTGCGTCCCGCAGACCGCTTCTTCCCACACGCAAGGACGACCACGATGGTGCAGTGTTCATGGGACTGATCGCCTTTTTGAAGCGGCTGTTCTGGGGAACTCCGACACCTTCGTCTGTTCCATCGGCGGAGTCAGCTGACTCCGCTCGGCTCGCTGCGGACTCGACATCGTCTTCCGCGAAAGTCATTGTCCGCCGGAAATACCGTGGCCCCGATCTGCTCCGGTTCTCGGCGACGGTGCGCCGTCAGGGACGTACTGTTCAAGTCGTTCGAGGCCAGCCCTATCGGTTTGCCCGACCCTTTGTGATTTCCAGTGTCGACTACGGAGACCTGTCGACTGATACCAATCCAGCTGCGCTCGGTCGGTTCGACCTGCCGGTGTTGAGAACACCCGATGACCTGGCCCAGTGGCTCGGGATTCCTCTGGGGCGGGTCGCCTGGCTGACCGGGCGATTCTTTGAGAACGAACGTCCTCAGTCGGACGATGTCGCCCACTACCACTTTCACTGGGTGAAAAAGAAATCGGGCGGTTACCGGCTTATCGAAGCCCCCAAGGCTCTGCTCAAGTTTGCACAGACTCAGATCCTGAGAGGGATTCTCGACCGCGTCCCCGCCCACCCCGCCGCCCACGGGTTCGTGAAACAACGTTCCATTCGCAGCAACGCCGCGCCGCACGTCAAAAGTGCCTGGGTGATGAAGCTCGATCTGAGCAACTTCTATCCGTCGGTGACGTTTTCCCGCGTGGTCGCGATCTTCCGATCACTGGGCTACAGCCGCGAGGTCTCGATCTGGCTCGGACGGCTGACGACATCGACCATCCCGTCGAATCTTTCGGCCCCTGACCGGCGCGAGAACACGGTCTGGCCGTATCGATTACGCCACCTCCCGCAAGGGGCACCGACCTCGCCGGCCATCGCGAATCTTTCGGCCTTCAGCCTGGATGTCCGCCTGAATGGACTGGCTGTGAAATACCACGCCCGGTACACGCGGTATGCCGACGACCTGACGCTCTCGGGAAAGGGAAAGTCGATCCCCGCCCTGCGCGAGATCATTCCCATGGCGGAGTGGATCGTGCGGAATGAGCGGTTCCACCTCAACCGCAGCAAACGCCGCATCCTCAAACAGCATCAGCGTCAATCGGTCACAGGTATCGTCGTCAACCAGCAGCTGGGCGTCGGCCGGGCCGAGTTCGATCAACTGAAGGCCATCCTGACGAACTGCATTCGCCAGGGTCCCGTTTCGCAGAACCGCAATCAGCACAACGACTTCGCCAGCCACCTTCGCGGCCGTATCGGTCACTTCAAGTCCGTGAACGCCGAACGCGGAACCAAACTTCTCAAACTTTACTACCAGATCGACTGGACTCGATAAGGCAGAGTAACCGTCTGTAACCCGCACTTTTTCCTTACCGATCACTGAAAACGGATCACTAACCACTTCTCCCCTCCCCCATTGATTCCCGCCGGGCGTTGAATCGATAGAATTGACTGCCCAGCTCGAAGACGCCGAGCGAGTCAGTCCTTGATCGAGAGTCCGATGAACGCTTTTGAATATCGTGATGGTGAGTTGTGTTGCGAGGATGTCCACGTCGCGGACATCTCCCATCGATTCGGGACGCCCGTGTGGATTTACTCCAAGGCCAAGCTGCTCGACGCACTCAATTCCGTTCGGACAGCCTTCGCCGAACTCGATCCGGTGATCTGCTACTCCGTCAAAGCGAACTCGAATCTGTCACTGCTCAAGATTCTCAACGAGGCGGGTAGCTCGTTCGATGTCGTTTCGGGGGGCGAGCTGTACCGCGTGAAGAGAGCTGGTGCGGACACCAAGCGGGTCGTCTTTGCCGGGGTTGGTAAGACTGATGCGGAAATCCGCCAGGCCCTCGAAGATGACATCTTGATGTTCAATGTCGAGAGCGAAGGCGAACTCGACGCGATCTCTGCTGTGGCCAAGTCGCTCGGTCGCGTCGCCCCAGTGGCGATGCGTCTGAATCCCGACATCGATGGCAAGACCCACGCCAAGACGACGACCGGGGTGAAGGGCAACAAGTTCGGCATGGACATTGAGCGGCACAACGAACTGGCCGCAAAGGTACTCGCCGATCCGCATCTGGAGCTGCGTGGCATTCACATGCACATCGGCTCGCCGATCATGACGACCGATCCCTATCTGCAGGCCGCCCGTAAGGCCGTCGCCGTCGTCCGCGATCTGCGTGAGCGGGGTCACAAGACGAACTGGATCAACCTCGGCGGCGGATTCGGGCTGAGCTATCGTGGCAACGAAGCACCTCCCGCCAGCGAGTACGCGAAGGTCATCGTTCCGCTGATCAAGGAAGTCGGCTGCCGTCTGGCCCTTGAGCCCGGTCGCTCGATCGTCGGGAACTCCTGCGTTCTGATCAGCCAGGTGATCTATACCAAGCGAGAGGGCGGCAAGCTGTTCGTCATTCAGGATGCTGCGATGAACGACCTTGTCCGGCCCGCCATGTACGACTCGTTCCACCGGATTTGGCCAGTGGCTTCCAAGGTCGCCGCTCCCACCGATTACGAAGCGGAGGCAATCCCCGGCTGCGAGACGACCGATATCGTCGGTCCGATCTGCGAGTCGAGCGACTACCTCGCCCAGAAGCGGGCCTTCCCACCAGTGAACCGTGGTGACCTGCTCTGTACGTTCAGCGCGGGGGCCTACGGGATGGCGATGAGCAGCAACTACAACTCGCGACCCAAAGCGGCGGAGGTCCTTGTAGACGGGGCCACCGTGTCGCTGATTCGCGAACGTGAGACCTACGAAGATCTGGTCCGTCATGAACTGATCGGGTAGCTGCGCAAACGTGTCCCCCAACAACCCGAAGCGTCGGCGAGGGCGAGCGTTCACCGAGGCTCTCTCACAGCTTCCACCTTCATGTACGAGTCTGGTCTGGCATGCAAACAGTGGGACAGACATTCCTGTCTGTCCCCTCTTGCTACGATCTTGACAGCTGATCTCATGTTCCGGGTCTGTTCTTGCTCGTCCTCGCTGACGCGTCGGGTGGGTGAGGCGGCATCCCTTCCTGTTCTAGTGTGTGTACTGTGTGAGCCAGCGTTCGGTCGCCACCAGACACACTTCCGCAACCTATGCCTGAGCCCGCCATTACTCTCTGTTCGTCATCGAAACTGGCGGCCATCGGTCCGGTTGAGGGTGTATTGGTGGTCTGTGACTCTCCGCTATCGGTGGAGCAGGTGACAGCTGCGCCCGCCTTCCAGTCCTGGCCTGACGCCTCACTCTGGGCGTGTCTATCTCTGGGCGATGAGAGCGATCCTCTTCCCTCTGCGATTCGCTGGCTGATCGAACCCCCGTTTCGTAGTCACGCGGTTTTCTGTCGAGTAACTTCCATATCGTCAGGCTCGTCAATCGACGCCGACGCTCTGTGGAAGCAGCTGACCGAAACACCAAACGTATGGACGGGCTCTATCGCCGGAATCTCGCCCGTCCCCCGGACTGAGTGGCCAGGGCTCGCCCCCCGACTGCCTGGGAAGTCGTGGCTCTTACCGGCAATTGAGTCGGTTCGCGGAACCTCTCCGCGGCAGACCACGCTGATCAAAGCCGGCCTGTACCTTCTGCACGATGACCTCGATGAGAGTCATGCCCAGTCGCAATCGATGGAAGGTGATCGCGATGCTGATTTATGGCATGCGATCATGCATCGTCGCGAGCCCGACTACGGCAACGCGAAGTACTGGTGTCGCCGAGTCGGTTCGCATCCGGTACACGACCAGCTGGCTCCGCTCGCTGCTCCGGTTCTGACCCAAGCGGGTGTCTCCGGTTTTTCAGCGGCGAAGTGGGATGCCCTCCGGTTCGTCGACTTGTGCGAACAGGTGGCACATGAGAACTCGCCCGCGAATCGGGCGGCCCGCGAGGTGCAGTGGCTCGAAATGACCCTGCATCTCACTCACTGTGCGCGAGGACGATAACCGGTGGACGCAGACCAGGAAGCCATCGCCGTCCACGAACAGCTGCTCGCCACCCCCGCGATCTGGGAGGAACTGGCCAGTGGTGAAACGGGCCCCGCCATCCAGACAGCCCTGCGGAAGAAGTATCCCGCTGAAGTCGTTCGCGCAGCCCTCACGCTGACCGATCTTCGCCAGCATGCCCGCCCACGCTTCACCCGTGCGGATCAGATGTGGTTCGACCGCACCCGACTGGAGCAGGCGACCCAGGAAATCGTCGCCCGGCACAAGGCGGAGAGATTCAAAGGGTGCGCCGGTGAGAAGGTCCTCGATCTCTGTTGTGGGATCGGGGCCGATGCGATCGCCATCGCTCATCATACCCCGGTCGTCGGCGTGGATCTCTCACCGCTAGCCACCTGGTTTACCCGGCAGAACGCCGTTGTGTACGGAGTGTCCGCCAACATCGAGACACGCAACGGCGATGTCGAGAGCGTCGAAACGGCTGGCCAGTTCGTCCACCTCGACCCTGACCGACGGTCTCAGGGTCAGCGGCAGGTGCGGCTGGAGTTCGGCTCGCCGGCCCTGCCCTATCTTCAGGCTCTCACGAAAACCGCTCGCGGCGGTGCAATCAAGGTCTCGCCAGCCAGCAACTTTGGGGGGAAATTCACCGACTGCGAAGTCGAACTGATCAGCCTCAATGGCGAATGCAAAGAGGCCACCATCTGGTTCGGCGAGCTGCGCAAACCCACTCCGTTTCAGGCGACGATCCTTCCGCAAGGTGTTTCGATCTCGGGTGACCCCTGGGAGTTTCGCCCGCGAATTGAACCACTGAAGCGATACCTGTTTGACCCCGACCCGGCCGTGGTGCGCGCGGGGCTGGTCGACTGCATGGCCGAACAGTTGGACCTGCGACGGCTCGACGATGCCGAGGAGTACCTGACGGGCGAGATGCTGGTCGATTCCCCGTTCGTGCGTGGCTTCGAGGTCCTGGCTGACCTCAACAACAACACCCGGGAGATTCGGGACTTCTTTCGCACGTCACCCTTCGGTCAGGTCGAGATCAAGTGCCGCCACATGAGCATCGACGCCGACGCCATCCGCCGCAAACTCCCCTTGCCCGGCAATGAGCCCGGCGTACTGCTGTTCGCCCGCGTGGCAGGCAAGGCCCGGGCGATTGTGGCGAAGAGGTGCCAGTAACCGGCCCCGGCAGCTGTTGCATCTATTCGGTGTATCCGTTCTGCTGCGTCATCGCTTCACGATCACTGCCGTATTGCGGCCTCGACCATTCAATTCCAAGTGGCCACTCATGAGCCAGATCGCGGTCATTGTTCCTGCTGCCGGTCGTAGTACCCGGTTCGCCAGTTCGACCCGGCTCAACGCCGTTGAACATGGACCTCACGACGCCTCTCACCCTGCCCTGCGGAAGAAGCCGTTCGTCACGCTTAAGGGGGAGCCGATCTGGTATCGTTCGGTCATCCCGTTCCTGCACCGAGCCGATGTGGTGAAGGTGGTCATCGCCGTCTCGCCCGAGGATCTCGACTGGTTCCTCACGCGATTTGCCGACCAGCTGTCGCGGATGCGATCGGTCGAGGTTGTAGCCGGTGGGGCGGAACGCTCCGATACCGTCGAGGCAGCCCTGCGACTGATACCCGAGAGTGTGGAACTGATCGCGGTTCATGATGCCGCCCGCCCACTGATCCAGAGCGAGACGATCGAAGCTGTTGTCCAGGCCGCCCGCCGTACGGGGGCAGCGATCCCGGCGACTCCGATCTCCAGCACGATCAAGCGAGTCGACTCCTCGAACCGCATCACCGAAACCGTACCGCGGGCTGACCTGTGGGCCGCTCAAACGCCTCAGATCGTGCGTCAGGACTGGCTGCGGCAAGCCTTCGCCCAGCGTGGGGCCTTCCAGCCGACCGACGAAGCCCAGCTCATCGAACGGCTGGGACGACCCGTGGAAGTGGTGCCGGGCGTGGCCTCGAACATCAAGATCACGACGCAGGATGATCTCGATCTGGCGGAGGCACTGCTGAAGTAGCTGGTGGCGGGGACATTCAAAATACCGAGTGACCAGCCCGCGGGCCTGATGTCGCGGGCGTGAAATCGATTTCACCGCTCCGACGCTGAAAGCTCCAGCAGATTCTCAAAATCGCGTGACCTCCCCACCAGACGGCTGGGCGGGTACACTCCCTGCCTGACATTTCGGAGAGGTCTCGTTCCCAAAGCGGGGGTGAGCTGATCCCGAGCTTGCTGATTTGCCGGAACCGATTTCGACTATGGCTGTGCTGCTTCAAATTCGCGATGCCCACAAAAGTTATGGCTCGCAGGTGCTTCTGGATGGGGCGGATGCCTCGATCACTGATGACGTGAAGGTCGGGTTCGTGGGCCGCAACGGAGCGGGCAAAAGTACGCTCCTGCGAGTGATCCTGGGCGAAGAGGAACTCGAAACGGGCGAGGTGATCCGCCATCCCCGCCTGCGGATCGGCTACCTGCGTCAGCACGACCCGTTTCACCCAGGCGAGTCGGCGCTCGACTTCCTGATGCGGGACAGCGGCCAGCCTGACTGGCGGTGCGGTGAAGTTGCCGGCCAGTTCGAAATCAAGGGCGACTACCTCGACGGCCCGGTGCAGAAACTCTCCGGCGGATGGCAGACCCGCGTGAAGCTGGCGGCATTGCTGCTGCATGACCCGAATCTTTTGTTGCTGGACGAACCGACAAACTTCCTCGACCTGCGTACCCAGATTTTGCTCGAGCACTTCCTCCGCAACTACAAGGAAGCCTGTCTGATCGTCTCGCATGATCGGGCGTTTCTGGCTGCGACGTGTACCCAGACGCTCGACCTCTCGCGCGGCAAGCTGACGATGTTCCCGGGGAAGATCGACGCCTTCCTCGAGTACCAGGCAGACCGTATCGCGACTCTCGAACGGACCAATGCCACGGTCCAGGCCAAGATGAAGCAGCTGGAAACCTTCATCGCCAAGAATAAGGCCCGAGCCAGTTCCGCTGCCCAGGCCCGTAACAAGAGTAAGCAGCTGGAACGCCTCGAAGTCACCGAGATCGAGTCGGAAGGACCAACCGTTTCGATCAGAGCCCCACAGGTCGAAGGACGCAAGGGGATCGCTCTGCGCTGCGTCGATGTGTCGATCGGATATCCCGAGCGAGTGATCGCGAAAGACGTGAATCTGGAGGTCGATCACGGTGCGCGGGCAGCGATCGTGGGAGATAACGGCCAGGGAAAGACGACTTTCCTGCGTACGCTGGTCGATTCACTGCCCGCGATTCAGGGGGAAGTCCGCTGGGGGCACGGCTGCAAGGTCGGTGTCTATGCTCAGCACGTTTATTCCAGCCTTCCCGATAAGCTCACGGTACTGGAGTACCTCGAACAGCACGCCCCGCTGGGGACCAAGACGCAGGAGCTGCTGAACGCAGCTGCGTCGCTGCTGTTCCGTGGTGACCATGTTTATAAGAAGATTTCGGTTCTCTCGGGAGGTGAACGGGCTCGTCTCTGTATGGCGGGCGTGATGCTCAGCCAGTGCAACATTCTGATCCTCGACGAACCGGGCAACCATCTGGATGTCGATACGGTCGACTCGCTGGCCGAGGCCCTTCTGGCGTTCAAGGGCACGGTGATCTTTACGAGCCACGACCGTCACTTCATGAAGCGAGTGGCGTCCCACATCATCGAAGTCCGCGATGGCCGCGTCGTGAACTATCACGGCGATTACGAGGCGTACCTGTACTCGGTCAATAAGGAAATCGAAGAAGGTGAGCGCGAGCTGGCCAGCAAGATGTCCAAGGCCCCCGTCCCCGCGAGTAAGGCAGCTGCCAAGCCAGAGGCTCCCAGACGAAACGAGCGGGAGGTCCGCAAGGAACTCAACAACGTCGAGAAGCTGATCGCGCGTCTGGATGCCCAGAAAAAGCAGCTCAACGAAACGATGCTCAACACCGCAGGTGCGAAAGAAGCGATGAAGCTGCACGAAGAACTGACCGTCGTGGCCGCCCAGTTGACCGAAGCGGAAGAGAAGTGGTGCGTTCTCAGTGAGGAACTCGCCGACGCGTGAGTGATATCGTGGGCACGTTTTTCAATATGTCGACCGCGATACGTGGTTGGACAATGCGTAGCGATGTCACCAGCCACTCGATCGTCGACTCACCTGGATGGCTGGTTCGCTCCAGCCATGAGTCCCGCGATTGAGAGATCTTCGTCAAGATCAGGCCAATGTAGACTGACCCCACCACCACCGATTTTGTAGTGTTCTCGCTGCGGGGGAGTCGCCTGTTTCAATATGGGAAACCACGCGAGTGGAACCGTGAGTGTTCTGCCATCGGTCAAGACAACTCGCATGGAGTCTGTATCGAACTCCAACGCCTTTGCCAGTGCCGAAGTCGGTACAAAGGACCGATTCCTCGCTTTGGTCGTGTTAACCGAAGTACTCATTCCATGCCTCCAGCATCAGTTCGTGATGTTCAACGACGAGTTGTTGAATCTCGCTCAGCTCGCTGGCATTAAACCCGTAATTGGCCGCCATCGAAATGGGAGTGAGCCAGAACTTTGCCTCGTCCTCGCCAGCTTGTACGTGAATGTGCGGTGGCTCCGAGCCCTCGTTGCTGAAAAAGAAGAACCGGAACCGCCCCGCACGCAAGACTGTCGGCATTCCCCATTTCTCCTTGCCGATCACATCTGTTGACGAGATTTAGCGTAACACCAATCGAGGTTACCAGCAATCTGTTCATTCTCCTCTC
>CANJZR010000109.1 GCA_947479075.1 Planctomycetaceae bacterium | reverse complement strand
GATCGCTGAATGCTGATAGCTACTTAAAAAAACTCCAGGCTGGTCGTGTTACGGACCAGCCTGGGCGAGGATCGAGATGTTCAGTCCGCTTCAGGCGGGTTGAAAGTCGCACAAGGCGTCCTACAACCGGGCCCGGGCGGTGTGCAGGCGACGCTTGATCGTTCCGACGGGGCTCGCGAACCGGTCGCTCATCTCCTTCAAGGACTGGCCTTCGAAGTAGAAAGCTTCCAGCGTCTCGCGGTCCATCCGCCGCAACTGCTTCAAGCTGGCCCGCAGCTGGGTCGCTCGCTCGTTGGCGAACAGCGCTTCGTGAGGAGCGGTCTGGTTGCTGCCGTAGATGTTGAACGTCTCAGGAGCACAGATGGCCTCGGGAGGACGACGGACCGCCCGGTTGATGGAGAGCCGCACGGCGATCCGCTTCAACCAGCCAACGAACCGCTCGGGCTCGCGCAACTGGCTCAACTTCCGGTAAGCCCGCAGGAACACTTCCTGTGTGACTTCGGCGGCTTCCGCTGAGTTCCGCAACCGACGGTACACGACGGCGAACACGCTCGATTCGAACTGTGTCACCAACTGGCCGAAGGCGTGGTTGTCACCACCCTGAGCCTGGAGAACGGTCTGAAGGATTTCGATTTCGTTCATGATAACTCCCCTTCCTGGGAGTGATTTGTGAGTGAGTTCCAGGCTGGAAATGAATTCCCCGAGAGGGGGACCAGCTGGAGCAAATGAAAATCAAGCAGCGAATGTCCACACGAGCGGAATGAATCCGCCGGCTGGGCCAGGTCCGTGATTTCGGGGAATAGCGGGTCGCTGCAGTCAGAAAGGTCAGCTCATCGGCGAGGGCTGATTAAGCCGTGATTCGGAGTCTGGAAACCGCTTGGCGTGTATTCCACTCGTGGCGTTGTCCTGTTCCGGCTGTGTGAGCTTCACACGATAGGCAGCAAACGGAACAACGTGAGTGGCACCGCGGGGCGGCGACTCCGGCTGACTTTCGACCTGACTGGCGACTCGATTCAGAGCGTTATGGCTCTCGAAATCACCAAGGAGGCCCAAATTGCCGGAGAGACCGAGGCCGGTTTATCGGCTCTCGCCCAGACGGGCGACGCGGCCGCGGCTGGCCAACAGGCCTCTGCCGCTTCCGACGGGTCACTCTCGCTAATGCTCGACGATTTCGAGCGACGCAGATAATGCGGTTGGGAAAGCTGTTTCCCGGTGTGTAGGCGCATCATTCCCTGGCGTGAACCAACGACGACGACGGCGGTTCCGGTCTGGACATTGCCAGCAAAACCGAAGTTGACCGTTACGTTGTTGTTCAATGTCGCCATCATGCACCTCTATGCAGCCTATTCGCTGCAGTCGACGGGAAACCAACCGCCGCCCCGAACTCGCTGAAACCAATTCAGACCGTGGGGCACTCAAAACTGGAAAACCAATGAGAGACATCTCAAAGTGTCGGATGCGGACCGACCACCAGATAGAATCTCACTCGTCCAATATGACCCGTGAACCTTGGAGTAGGTTCGCGGATTCTCGATGATTGTCGCTGAATTCTTGGTTTTATGTGAGTGAAAATTGAGAAATCGGGGCGAGACGTTTTTCTGTTCGTTGTAAAGTGTTTTGTTTTTTGCGTTTAGGCTGTTTGTTTGATTTGGTGAGATTCTTCTGGATTCCCGCCAATATTCCGGGACTCGCAGCGAATCACTGGTTGTCCGCCGATGCATTTCGCGTCGAGGCCCGCAATCAGGGGAAACCGTCATGTTCGTTAAGAAAAGTGTCAAAGCCGGTCTCGCAGCTGCCGGTCTCGCCGTCGCCCTCTTCGGAACTCAGGCCTGGAGCTATGTCCGCACCGGGTTCAACCAGGTTCAAGGAGCCATACAGTCCGAAGTTCCGATCTCGTTTGAACTCGATCGGGCCCGCAACGAAGTCCAACTGCTGTTGCCCGAAATCCGGAAGTCGCTGCATGTCGTCGCCCAGGAGCAGGTCGAAGTCGACCACCTCAAAGTCGCTCTGGAGACCAGGGGAGCCGCCCTGGCCGAGCAGCAGCAGTCGCTCGTGACTCTGACTTCAGACCTGAAATCCGACCGTCATCAGTTCGTCTACGCCGGCAGCACCTACAATCGGGCCGAACTGGAGAAGGACCTCGCCGAGCGGTTTAGCCGCTTCAAGATCGCCGAGGAGTCGCTCAAGAAGGAACGCGAGATGCTCGCCCTGAAGACCCGGGCCCTGGGCACCCATCGCGAGACCCTCGAAAGCATGCTCTCCCAGAAGAAGACCCTCGAACTCGAACTCGACCGTCTGGCTGCCCGCCTGCGAACAGTCGAATCCCGCAAGTCGATTTCGAGCCTGTCGATCGATGAGTCGAAGCTGGCCCAGGTGAAGGCGATGATCGGGACCATCGACAAGAAGCTCGATGTCGAAGACGCTGTGCTGGACGCCGAGGGGAACTTCTCCGACCTGATTCCCGTCACCCAGCCTGCTGTGTCAGTGGTCGACATCGTGGCTCAAGTGGAAGCCCACCTGAATCCTGCTTCCACGGGACCCGCCGCTGAAGTGGCCGCGACAGCTCCGGCCAAGACACAGGAATAACGGCCAATCCTCAAGGCTTTCAGGGCGAGTCACATGACTCGCCCTGATTGCGTATGTTGCTGGATTTTCCGGACGCGGCGACGAGGCCACAACTTCCCGGAAGTTGGCAATTCCCATGATCCAGAGTAGTCTGAATTGCGTTCTTCTAAAGTCGAAATCGGGCTCATGCGTCAGGGGCCGAGTCGACTTACGTCAATAACGGGAGGGGAACAGATGTTTTCGCTGATGTTCTTCCTGCTGGGTGGGTTCCTCAGCGTCGTCTACTTTTTCTTCTCGGTCTTCACGCTGGTCGACTGTGCGATGCACGAGCCGAGTGAGGGAAGTACCAAGCTGGTCTGGATTCTGATCATTCTCTTCGGTCTGGGAGTCGGTCCTCTGATCTACTTCCTGGTACGGCGTCCCGAGCGAATCGCGTCCTTTGGTCGATGACTCCGAACTGACTGCTGAAAGCTGACGGCTGTCCGCTATGTCGAAGTTCACTCACACCGCCGAGTCCCGTCCCCTGGAGGGGTACACCATTAAGCGTCCGCTGCATCGCGGAGGCTTTGGCGAGGTCTATTTCGCCGTCAGCGATGGCGGGCGGGATGTCGCGCTCAAACTTCTGCAGCACAACGTCGATGTCGAGCTGCGGGGTGTGCAGCAGTGTCTGAACCTGAGCCATCCGAACCTCGTCACAATCTTCGACGTGCGGCAGGATGGCGATGGCGATTACTGGATCGTCATGGAGTACGTCCCCGGCGAGACCCTCGACGAAGTACTGCGTCGCGAGAATCGTCCGCTACCGATGCAAGAAGTTCTCCGCTGGATGCGTGGGCTCTGTGCCGGTGTCTCGTACATGCATCAACGCGGGATCGTGCACCGGGATCTGAAGCCGAGCAACATCTTCGGAGCCGATGGCACCGTCAAAATCGGCGACATCGGCCTCTCGAAATTCATCACAGCCAGCCGCCGCAGTGCCCATACCGAAAGCGTCGGCACGGTCTATTACATGGCCCCTGAAATCTCGCGGGGCCGATATGGGAACGAAGTCGACATCTACGCCATCGGGATCATCGCGTACGAGCTTTTGACCGGGGATGTCCCGTTTGACGGCGAGTCGGCGGGCGAGATCCTGATGAAGCATCTGACCCAGCCACCGAACCTTAAGGCGGTCCCGGAACGATTGCGGCCGGTCATTCAGCGAGCCCTGGCGAAAGACCCTCAACAACGTCAGCGATCAGTCGCAGCCTTCCTCAGTGAATTCGAAGCTGCTGTCGTGGGGCGTGGTGAAAGTGCGAAGCCTCGCCCCGTGGAAGAGACAATGAACACTCCTGTGATGCCCTATCGGACGCCTCTGCAGCGAGCCCTCAACGGCGGGGGCTCGACGCCATGGTATGGCCACTGGCTGGTGTTGGTGTTGATCGGGATCCCCATTCTGTTCTCTCTGCGTTCAGGGGCCGGTCTGTTCGCCGTGGCTTTGTTTGGCGGTTTTGCCTGTGCCGCGGTGGCCTTCACCACAAAGACGATGCAGTTCGGTGCGGAACTGATTCGTGGCCTGTCCGAGGCTCCTGGACGTCTTGCACCGGTCCACTCGGTGCCTGTTCGCCGAGCGGTGATGAACTCGCCACTCGTTCCGATTCGTTCCACTGGTGAGCGGGCTGCGTCTCTGACCACTTCCGCATTCTTCGCGCCGCTGTTCGTGACGGCTCTGACGGGGGCGATGTCGTGTGTCCAGCCGACATTGCTGGAGGTGCGCCCGGACAATCTTTCACTGGCGACTTTGTTTGTCGTCGTCGCGACGATCGGGACCTGGGTGATCTCGCTCATCTCATCGATGGGCGAAGGAAAAGACTGGGACAAGTGGACCCGCAGAGGGATGTTTGGAGCCGGTGGACTGGCGACTGGAACGGTGGCTTATGGGGTGTGGACCTCGCTTTTCTTGCCAGGGATCACACTGCTGAATTCCACCAATCAGCGATCTCTTTTCTCGCACTTCGGCAGTCACTCTCTGACGCAAGCTGGCACTCCGACACTCGCTGGCTTCCTCTGCTTCTTCGGGTTCTTCTTCGCTCTTATCAACTGGAACAAACAAACGGGGCCGTTTCGAGCGTCCCGATTCAGGATCGGGCCTCAGCTGGAGTCCCTGCTGGCAGCTTGGATTATCTCGCGAGTGCTGGAGTTTCCGTCGCTTGCGGCCTGTCTATGGGGGTTGGTGATCTCCGCAGCTGTCCAGCTGACATCGCCGAGGATGGCGAAAGCCAAAGTTTGAGCCAGGACGTAGTAGAGGCACTGGCAACTGTGCTTGAATCACCCGGTAATGCTTACCCGAACCGTCCCCCTGTCGCAGAGCCCTTGCATCGCTGATCTCTAATTCAGACTGCCCCAGTTCATTGAGTCAACCATGAATTTCAACCTGCCTTCCGAAGCGGAGCTGAGGCTCATCGTTGTGGTCTTCACGGTCACGATCGTGGCTGGTACTGTGCTGCTGGGCGTGAGGTTCCTTTTTGGGAAGACGGCCACCAAGATTGCCCTGGTCGTCGGAATAGGATTTCTAGGTCTCCTTTTTTTTGCGAGAACGCAAGCTTTCGAAAGAGTTCAAGTCGCTAATCCCAGGGTATTCACCGAGCAGAGGACCGATGTCTCGGTTTCAACGCCTGTTACCGCTGAGACGTCTCCCCCGACCATCCCGCCTTCATCAGCGATCCAGCAGATCATTGGAACTAACGCTCCGATCAGCGTGACGGATCTTCCCCCATGGGTGAAGAATCCCCCGCATGAAGGGACTCTCGGCGCGGGGTACTGCAAGTACGCGATCACCAGCCAGCTGTATGCCACTCCCGAGGAGGCCGAGGCCGAGCTGAACAGGCAGCTGGCAGTGGATGTCCAGCAGTCGTTCACCGTGGGGGAATCACCCGCGTTAGGCTGGTCACCGACTGCCGACGATCTGCGGATGAGCGGACTGGTGACGGAGAAGGTGATCGAAACGGTCCCGATGAAGGTCGGTGAGTTTGACACAACGGTTCATCGTGTGTCCTGGCTGGTGGAGTTCAATCCGGCTTCGCAGCTGGCTCTGCTTTCCCGGTGGCGACCGATCGAAGCTCAGCGGCGTTCGAAACTGATTCTGTCGGTGTTGGCCGCAATATCGGGAACCTTTGGTCTATCCGCATTCGTACTTCGCCGAAGGCACAAGCCACCCACGCCAGCTGCCGCTCAGATGGCCTGATTGGCGAAATGCACACCATCGTGAGAACATCTTAACCGGGAGGACGAAGCTCCCGCTGAGCCGCAATCTCAAGAGAATAATCTCTCGCCGTCACAGCCCTGAAGATCGTCTTTATTGAGACACCTCGGTTAAGACTCCAGTGAACTGTCCCGCCAGGGACGCTCGGCAATAGCCCACCGATTCATCGGTGGGGTCAAAGAGATCTGACACCAGCAGCCCCGATAGGGGCGAAAGAAGCCGAGGACAAAGTCACCGTTTCACTTCGCTCAGGACAGACAGGAATGTCTGTCCTACTGAAAGCCGTAGCGGTTCAGTAGGAACTATCGATCGAGAGACTACGCCGCTCCGGAGCTTTGCAGGATCGGGACCAGCAGGGCCACGAACACAAACAGCACCACGATCGCCATCAGCAACAGTAACACCGGCTCCAGCAAACGCACGACCATCTGCAGCTCGCGGTCGCTGCGGCGTTCGAGGTTGTCTGAAATTCCGATCAGCACGTTTTCGAGGTTATTCGCCTCTTCGGCGACGGCGATCATTTCGACCACTTCCACCGGAAACTCGCCGCTGGCCCCGAGCGGGCGGGCGAGCGATTTTCCTGCAGTGATGTTGTCGGTCGCGTGATCAATGGCGTCGGCCAGCACCTGGTTTCCAGTCGCGTCCTTGGCGATACGCAGCGACTGCAGCAACGGAACTCCGTTCTGCATCAGAGTACCCAGTACTCGGCAAAATCGGGCGATCGCCAGACTGCGAACCACTCGCCCCAGACCCGGCGAGCGCAGCTCAAACCGGCTCCAGAAGGCCTTGCCCGCGTCGGTGGCAAACCACTGCTGGAGCCCCAAAATAATCGCAATCAAAGCGATCAGCCCGAAGTGCCAATATCCCTGCACTGATTCGCTGATCCCCATCAACGCTGAGGTCGCCCACGGAAGCTCGCCGCGTTCTTTCATCGCATCGAACGTACCTGCAAACTTCGGCACGAAGAAGACGATCAAGATCGACACGACTGCGGTCCCGACCACCACGAGGAACATCGGATAGACCAGGGCCCCGATGACCTTCGACTTCATCTCTTCCTGGTGTTCGGTGACAGCTGCGATACGTTTGAGGACATCTTCGAGGAAGCCGCCCTCTTCGCCAGCGCGGACCATGCTGCAGACGAGTTCGCTGAACGCCTTCGGATGAATTCGCATCGCGTCATACAGCCGCGTTCCGTTAGCGACCGAAGCCCGCACTTCGCTCAACACCGCCTTGAGAGCCGGTTGTCGCGTCTGGCCTTCGAGCAACTCGAGCGACCGCAGCAGCGGTACCCCCGACTTCAACAGGTCAGCCAGCTGCGAATAAAACGACGCCAGATGCCGGGCGGGGACGCGGCGGGAGACCTGCTTCTGCTGAGTCTTGGCCGTCTCAGCCATTTCGATCTTCAGCGGGAAGATCTGGCGGGCGGTCAGCTGGGCCAGGGCATCCTGCGGCGAATTCGCTGCGATGAGACCGCTGATGGCAGCTCCCGAAGCATTCCTCGCGGTGTATTCAAAGTCGGGCATCTCGGAGGGCCATCATCCCGGAATGGTCATGAACTACTTACGCCAGTCTAACAGCCAGTCTCGACGCTTGAGGAGACCGTATGGCTGCTTTTTCCCGGCTTAGTCGTGGTACGTCGAGTACGCGGCAAATCGACGGAGAAAATCCTGCGAGATTCTATTCTCTCTTGTACTTTCCCTGCGTGCGTTTGTGAGTTCGTGGAAACAAACTCCCCCTTAGCACTCAAAATAGCTTCTTCTGGTTGCTGGGAAAGACCGCCTGAGTCCCTGCTAAGGGGTAGGCCTTGCCGAGGTGTTCGTAGCCATTGGCGGTCAAGACGCGGCCTCGGGGGGTGCGTTGGATCAACCCGGTACGGAGCAGAAACGGTTCGACATCGTCTTCCAGCGTGTCGGGTGGGACGCTCATGCTGTGGGCCAGCGACGACAACCCCGCGGGGCCACCGGCGAAGACGTTATAGAGCGTTTCCATGTAACGGCGGTCCTGCCGTTCCAGACCCAGCCCGTCGATCTCCAGCATGTGCAGCGCCTCTTTGGCGATGGCATCGGTGATCTCGCCGTTGGCGTCCTGCAGCGTCGCAAAGTCGCGGGTTCGCATCAGCAGATTGTTGGCCTTGCGCGGAGTCCCCTGACTACGACGGGCGATTTCCATCGCGGCCTCCGTGCTGATCGAGGTCCGCAGCTTCTTGGCGTTGCGGCGTACGATCTCGGTCAGGTCCTCGGTCTCGTAGAAGTCGAGATGCTCGCGGTAGGGAAAACGATCGCGCAGCGGAGCGGTCAGCATCCCCGCGCGGGTCGTCGCCCCGATCACGGTGAAGGGCTTCAACTGCATATTGATCGTACGGGCGTTAAGGCCGTCGCCCAACGCGATGTCGACACGGAAATCTTCCATCGCCGGGTAGAGGAACTCCTCGACCGCGGGGGGCAGACGATGGATCTCGTCGATGAAGAGTACCGACCCGTGCGACGCATTGGTCAGGTAGGGGAGCAGATCCTTGGGGGCTGTGATGGCCGGGCCAGCTGCGATCTGCAATTCGACGCCGAGTTCCTGCGGAATGACCGTGGCCAGGGTGGTCTTGCCGATTCCGGGCGGGCCATCGAGCAGTAGATGGCCCAGCGTGTCGCCCCGCTTCTTGCAGGCATCCAGCATGATCCGGATGAGATTCACGACCTTGCGCTGGCCGACCACCTGATCCAGTCGTTTGGGGCGCAGCTGCTCATCAAAGAGATCCGCGTCGGGGCTGAAGCTGGAGTCCAGCAGCGGTTTCTCCGCCGGGCCTTTCGATGGGATCGGGTCCTGGGGAGCGTTGGATTGGAAAACGGGTTCACGAGCCATGCCTGACCCTCCCTGGGACAATCGGGGGAATCCCCCGCTGTGGCGACTGATGCAGTGAGGTGGACAGGATACCTCGCCAACCTCTCCCAGGCCAATCACCCGCATTTGCGTTTTCCATAGTCAGTTTGAAGAGCCGTGCCAACTAGCTGTCATGGGCACAACTCTAATGCTCTGAGTTCACTGCCGCGGGCCTTCGCGGAGTCAGCCACCAGTCCCACAAGCCATTGTGAAACATCCCGGATCTGAACTCATGGGTGCTGCGGATATTTTCTGTCCTCATTGCGGGACTCCCGTCTCCGTTTCGGCAGCCTGCGGAGTGACGCGTTTGCGCGAGGCGATTCGGCTGCAGGCGGAACGATTCGGCGTAGAGGCCGTCTGTACCAGCTGCCGCGAGGGATTTCTCTACTCGCGTTTTCGCACCGTTGCGAGAACGGAACCGAGTATGATCCGCGATGACCTGCCGCTCCAGCATGACGTGTAGTCAATGGCGGACGGGCCGCCTCTGAGTGACCGGGCTCCAATCCATGAAGATGGTGCTGGAATTGGCTCCCCGATTCGTCCCCCCCTAAACACTTCTGCCAGCAGAGACAGATTGCATCCCCGGGCTACTGCTCCAGCGGGATCGGTTCACGCACGCCACTTTCTCGCAGTGCTCCAGTTTTCAGGTAACGCCGCGTAGCGTCGATGATCTCTGGATTCCAGGGCTGGAATGAATGCAGCCCGCGGACGGTCAGCGAGTC
>CANJZR010000108.1 GCA_947479075.1 Planctomycetaceae bacterium | reverse complement strand
TACCCCGGAAGATGCCCTGATGAAGCTGGGGTATGTTGATGAGGGGCGAGTTGGCCAGGCTAAGGCCAAGGCGTTCGGCTTTACCTTTATCAATCTCGACGAGCAGGAGCTGACGCACTCGGTTGTCGAGCTGATCCCTGAATCGGTGGCGCGGGAAAATATATGCATCGCCGTTGATGTGAATGACGAGAAGCTCGTCGTGGCGGTTGTCGACCCGATGAACTTCGAGTTGGTGGAGAAGCTGCGGTTCATTCTGAACCGCGAAGTCGACATGTTGATGGCTCAGAAGGAGGCCATTCTTTCGGCGATCAACCGCTACTATGGCCAGTCGGAGACAGAGTCGGTTGACTCGATGCTGCAAGAGTTTACGGAAACGGCGATCGACTTTACCGAGACGGAACTGAGCGAAGCGAAGGCTCAGGCCGATGACTCCGAAAGCTCGCCGATCGTGAAGCTGGTGAACCTCATCATCACTGAAGCGGTATCGATGCGAGCCAGCGACATCCATGTCGAGCCGTTCGAGGATCGGGTTCGAATCCGATACCGGATCGACGGTGTGCTGGTGGAACGTGATTCCCCCCCCCGTCGCTTGCTTGCACCCTTGATGAGTCGCCTTAAGGTGATGGGGCGTATAGACATCGCGGAAAAACGTCGGCCCCAGGACGGTCGCATCAAGACACGTGTGAACGGCAAGGACTTTGACCTTCGCGTGAGCGTGCTGCCGACGAACCATGGCCAGGCGATGGTCATGCGTATCCTCGATCGTGACAACATCAAGGTTGGTATTCGTAACCTCGGCTTCAGCGAAGAGAACTACCGGAAGTTCCAGAACATCATCCGTCGACCGAACGGAATCTTTCTGGTGACCGGCCCCACCGGGTCGGGCAAGACGACGACTCTGTACAGTGCTCTGGGTGAACTGAACCGCCCAGACCGGAAAATCATCACAGCTGAAGATCCCGTCGAGTACTACCTCCCCGGGATCAATCAGTGCGAGGTGAGGCATTCAATCGGGCTGAACTTCCAGCGAATCATCCGCGCGATGTTGCGACAAGCCCCGAACGTGATTCTGGTGGGAGAAATCCGCGATACAGAGACGGCTGAAATGGCTATTCAGGCATCTTTAACTGGACACTTGGTTTTCAGTACACTCCACACGAACGATGCGCCCGGTTCTATTACACGATTGATCGACATGGGAGTGCAGCCATTCCTCGTTGCTTCGTCGGTGATGGCGGTCATGGCCCAGCGATTGGCCCGCAGCATTTGCCCCAAGTGCGGCGATTCCTATCGACCAACACCGGACGAGCTGGCGCTGTTTGAACTCACTGATGATCAGCTCAGCACGGCCAAGTTCCGCAAGGGCAAGGGGTGCGGCAACTGCCAGCAGTCGGGCTATCGCGGGCGAAAAGCTGTGTTCGAGTTGATGATGATGAACGGGACTTTGCGTGAGATGGCGTTTCGTAGCGAGCCGACTCAGAACATCCGCCGCCAGGCGCGACTGTTCGGAATGCGGACACTCGTGGAGGATGCTGTCGACAAGGCATTGGCTGGCATCACCACCCTCACTGAGGCTTACAAGCTGCAGGGGGGCGGTCACTGACTCCGGTTCGGCCGGAGGACTTTGTGGAATTCGGGGCTTGTTCCGCTGGGGATTGGTGCCGGAAACACAATCCAGTTGTAGGTTTGCGAGGAATGGCGGAATAATTCCTCGTCAGCGGGCCGCAGTTCATGTGCACGAAACCCGGATCCGGGTGAATTCCGCCTCACACGCACTTGTCATAACGTCCTCAAACATCACGACTTCCAGACACTCGAAGAGGCATGTATGGCTGAAGCCCCAGAAGAACGTCGTTTACAGATCGATAAACTCCTCGAGACGGTCGTCCGGGAGAAGGTCAGTGACCTGCACATCACGACCGGGCAGCCTCCCGTCGTGCGGGTGGGCGGGCACATGGTCCGCCTGGAAACGAAGTCTCTCGAAGCTGCTGATACTGTCTCCCTGATGAAGTCGATCACTCCGGAGCGTAACCAGGCCGAGCTTCAGGAGATGGGCGGGACCGACTTTGGTTTTGCCTTCGGAGACAAGGCTCGTTTTCGCGTGGCTGTGTTCAAGCAACGTGGTCAGATCGGTCTGGTGCTGCGGCGTATTCCGAATGAGTTTCTGACATTCGAACAGCTGGGTCTGCCGACGGTGATTGCCGACCTGATCAATCGGCCGCGTGGTCTGTTTCTGGTGACCGGGCCGACCGGTTCGGGGAAGACGACCTCGCTGGCCAGCATGATTAACTACATCAATGACACTGCTGACCATCACATCATTACCCTCGAAGACCCCATCGAGTATTACCACAAGCACAAGAAGTCGACGATCAACCAGCGCGAAATCGGCGTCGACGTGCCGAACTTTCCCGAGGCGCTCAAGCGTGCTCTGCGTATGGACCCCGACGTGATTCTGGTGGGGGAAATGCGTGACCTGGAAACGATCTCCTCGGCGATCACTGCAGCTGAAACCGGCCACGTCGTGTTCGGTACGTTGCACACGTCGAGTGCTCAAGGGACCGTCGACCGAATCATCGACGTGTTTCCCACGAACCAGCAGGAACAGATCCGGACCCAGCTGTCGTCCTCGATTATTGCCGTGCTTAGCCAGGCTCTGCTGCCGCGCAAGCCCAAGGGGGTCGTCGCTGCATACGAGATGCTGGTCGTCACGCCTGCTATCGCGAACCTGATTCGCGAAGCCAAGTCGTACCGCATCAATTCGTCGATTCAGACGGGGCGCAAGTACGGGATGCAGCTGTTGGACGATGCCCTGTTCGACTTGTGGCGCAAGGGATTGTGCGACGAGCGTGATGTGATCATGAAGTCGAACAACCCGGGCGAACTCAAGATGCGCATCAACAATGCGAAGAAGGGTGTCTTCCAGGAAAGTGGGGATGATGAAGACGAGGAAGATGACGAAGGCTGAGTGTACTTGACGGGTGAGGTGCGGTGCGTCAGAGCCTGCATGGTACTCGCTCGTCTGGCATCGCCTTGGTCGTTCATCCACTCGGAAGATCACAGTTGCCTCCGCGGTCATGCGGAGAGAAGCCGGACTGGGCTGCAAGGGTTGCGAACCAGCCAGACGCTGACTTGTAACCACTCAGTCTCCACCCAATTCACGACTCACGACCAGGCCCGAAGGGTTAGTCCCGGGGGCCTTCTCAACGGCAGATTTACATGGCTCAACGTCGTCTTGGACAAATCCTGGTGGATCTCGGCTACCTGTCCGAGGATCAGCTCTGGGACGTGCTCGAGGAGCAGAAGCAGAGCCCCGGTGAAATTCTGGGGCAGGTGGCTCTCAAGCTCGGGCTGATTACGAATGAGCAGCTGACCGAAGCGCTCGCCGAGCAATGGGGCATGCCGGTCGTCAATCTGGCGGAAACGAACATCCCCCCCAAGGTCGTGGACCTTGTTCCATCGACGATGGCCGAAGTCTACAAGATCATGCCGATCTCGATGCGGGACGGTGTGCTTACCGTGGCCATGGGAGATCCCCAGAACCTGGCTGCTCTCGACGATTTGAGAAACTTCATCGGCATGGAGGTGCGAGGTGCGGTCTCCTCTCCACAGGCTGTTGAGCAGGCGATCCTGAAGCATTATGCCGCCAAGCAGGACAGCATCGAGGATGTGATTGCCGGCCTCGAAGAGATGCCGGAGAACGTCGGCCTCGGCGGCAAGCAGGGCGCGTTCGATCTGGCTGACGAGTACATGGACTCGCACCCGATCCGCAAGCTGCTCAACATGGTGATGCTGCTGGCGATCAAGGATCAGGCGTCGGACATCCACTTTGAGCCGTTTGAAGACGAGTTCAAGATCCGCGTGCGTGCGGACGGCGTGCTGTATGAAATGGTCCCGCCGCCACGCCATCTGGCCGCTGCCATCGTCAGCCGCGTGAAGGTCATGGCGAATCTCGACATCGCCGAACGTCGCCTGCCTCAGGACGGTCGTATCGAACTCAACGTCGGTGGCAGTCCCGTCGACTTGCGAGTCAGTATTCTGCCGACCATGTTTGGCGAATCAGTGGTTATGCGAGTTCTCGACCGTACTGTCGTGCAGCTCGACCTGAACAAGATCGGAATGGATCCCTCCATTCTGAACAACTTTCGCAAGACGATTCACCGGCCCCACGGCATTGTGCTGGTAACGGGGCCCACGGGTTCGGGCAAGACAACGACTCTCTACTCCGCGCTGAACGAACTCAATGACATCGAAACCAAGGTGATCACGACTGAAGACCCCATCGAGTACGACATCGATGGCATCGTTCAGGTCCCGATCAACTCCGAAATCGGAGTGACCTTTGCGTCGGCTCTGCGGGCGATTCTGCGTCACGATCCCGACATCATTCTGGTCGGCGAGATCCGCGACTATGAAACCGCCGAAATCGCGGTGCAAAGTTCGCTGACCGGCCACCTGGTGTTCAGCACGCTGCACACAAACGATGCTCCGTCGGCGATTACCCGTCTGCGTGATATGGGGGTGCCGACCTTCCTGATCACCGCGACGGTCGAAGCCATTCTGGCACAACGACTGGTGCGCAAGATCTGCGTCCAGTGCCGGACCCAGTTCGACCCCTCGGACGAGTTGTTGCTGGAGCTGCAGCTGCCGATTGAAAAGGCCCGGCAGTATAAGTTCTACTACGGCAAGGGATGCCAGCGGTGCAACAACTCGGGCTACAAGGGACGCTGTGGGATCTATGAGCTGCTGGATATGAGCGACGATATCCGGGACATGATCTCCTCGGATGCGTCGGTCGACGACATGCGAAACCTGGCCCGCAGCCAGGGGATGACCACTCTACGCGAATCGGGGCTGAAATTGATCTTCGACGGAGTCTCGACGATTGACGAAGTGGTCCGCGAAACCGTCATGGAAGAGGGCGATGCTTGACCAACTCCGAAAACCAACGAACAGTTGATTCTGGGATCTGTTCTTTGCGTCTCGTCTGAGAAGCACCCGTTCCCCCGAGTCTCCCCATCGTCGACACACCCGTCTGGCGACTCACACAACAGATTCATCCGCTGCCCACTCCACTGAGCAGAGGGCCTCGATTCGAGGAAGAGAGACATGGCAACCTACCAGTACGAGGCAATGGACAACTCGGGCCTCGAGGTCAAGGACTCCATCGAAGCTGCGACCGAGGCGGAAGCACAAACGAAAATCCGCGAAAAAGGATTCTTCGTCACCAAGATCACCGAGAAGAACAAGGGCAAGAAAAAGGACGCTACGGCGGCCGCCAAAACCAAGGAGATGAAAGGCCCCCGCAAGAAGAAGGCCTTCTCTTTCGGCGGCGTAAAGCCCAAGGTGCTGTGTACCTTCACCCGTCAGCTTTCCACGCTGCAGGACGCTGGCCTGCCAATCCTCCGCAGCCTCCGGATTCTGGAGACACAAGCCAAGCCTGGTCCGCTCAAGAACTCGCTCATCGGCGTTATCGAAGACGTCGAATCAGGAAACACCCTGTCGGAAGCCATGGCGAAACAGCCCAAGGCGTTTGACAACCTCTATGTGAACATGGTCAAAGCCGGTGAGGCCGGTGGTGCACTGGAAGTCATTCTCCAGCGTCTGGCGGAGTTCAAGGAAAAGTCCCAGAGCCTCAAACGCAAGGTGCAGGGGGCCATGATCTACCCGGCGGCCGTGCTGTTGGTGGCTGGCGTGATCGTGGGCGGGATCATGTACTTCATCATCCCGAAGTTCAAGGAAATCTTCATCGGCTTCGGTGTGGAACTTCCCGCGATGACGGAGTTGCTCATCAGCATCAGCGATAACGTCGTGACCTATTGGTACCTGATTCCCACGATCCCAGTGGCGTTCATCCTGCTCTTGAAGATCATACGCAAGAACAAAACCGGGTCGTACATCCTGGATCGAATCGCCCTGAAGATCCCCTTGCTGGGGGCCATTATTTCCAAATCGACCGTGGCCAGAACGGCCCGCACACTGGGGACACTCATTGCCTCGGGTGTGCCCATTCTGGAAGCCCTGGCCATCGCACGCGATACAGCGGGCAACGAAGTCTTCCGCAAGGCCTTTGAACACATCCAGTCTTCGATTCGCGAAGGTGAAACGATGGCTGTGCCACTGAAAGAGACACGCATCACCGACGACATGGTGGTGAACATGGTGGACGTGGGCGAAGAGACCGGAGCCCTCGACAACATGCTCTACAAGGTGGCCGACGTGTACGAAGAAGAAGTGACGGTTCTGATCGAAGGTCTGGTGAACCTGCTGGAACCGATCATGACCGTGGTCCTGGGGCTCATCGTCGGTTTCATCGTCATCGCCCTGTTTATGCCCCTGGTCAAGCTGCTCAACGAGCTGTCGTGACTGGTGTGGAAACCTGGCCAGCGGGTGGACAATTCCATCCGCTGGCACGCAAGGTGCGATGTAAGTGGTTGGGCTGGAAAAAGCCTGATTTTCGAGGCGAACCGCCTCACGACGACCCGCAGGACGCGACGCAAGGTGCTGCAAAACGCTACACCTTTCGCAGAGAGAAGCCAACCACGACCTGACTGACATCCCGTCCAAACCGCCCGCAATTCGGGTTCTTTCAAAATCAAGTTCGTCCCCGAATCGCAGGAGTCTCCATCATGCAACGGCCCTTCCGGAACTCCCGACCCACCCACCCATCAGCCACTCGCTCCGCCCTCCGTCGAGCGTTCTCGCTGATCGAGCTGATGGTGGTGATTCTGATTATTACGATCCTGATGGGGCTGTTGCTGTCAGGTGTGATGTCTGCCCGCGCTGCTGCGCTTAATGCAGCTGTCGTGGCCGAGATGAAGAACTTTGAAAAGTCGATTGCCGACTTCAAGCTCAAATACGGCTCTGAGCCTCCAAGCGAGATCTATCTCTACGAGGATGATTCCGGATGGAGTGCTACTACGCCTGATGCCCGCCGAAGCCGGGCGATCATTCGGGGGATCTGGCCACAGTTTGACTTTACAAAAGATCGTGACATCAACGGAAACGGTCAGAACTCGAACGTACTTCATCTGACGGGGGCCGAGTGTCTGGTGTTCTTTCTCGGTGGGGTGAATGCAACGGATATCGTAGATAAGTCAGGGAACACGATTGGAACTGCGGGCAATACGATCAACCGCTGGGAGCCCCTCGGCTTTTCGGTCGATCCTGCCAACCCCTTTGCTCGCGGCGGTTCGCGTGTCGGTCCATTTCAACAATTCGACAATGCCAGGTTGGTTAACAAAGATTCAACCGCAACGCCCTCTACTCAAGACGTGGAGGGGATGCCAGAGTTTCTCGACTCACTTCCCGGTCAGACTAAACCCTATGTCTATGTCAGCAGCTACGACGGAAAGGGTTATCGTGCAGCGGATCTGAGCTACGGTCCAGGCAGCACGTTGACGAGCGTCTACTTGCAGTCCACCGGAGGCCAAGCCTTCAACTCAAAGTCATTTCAGATTATCTCAGCAGGGTTTGATGGTGAGCAAGGAAGTGGCGGGCCACTTGATGTTGGTCTCCCCCCTGCCCGTGCTGTCGAGCGTGACAACATCACGAACTTCAAGGGTAGCCGTCTCGAATAGTGAGTCCCAAATTACCGCTTTGGCTCTGATTCACCAGGAACACTCATGATCGCCCGCGTCTCACATCCTCGAACTCCACCCGCACGAGCAGGCTTCTCGCTCGTCGAATTGCTGATGGTCATGGCCATCATTGCAATCATGGCGGGGCTGGCGTTCGTGATGCTGGGACAAACGGGCCAGGTGGCTCGTGAAGCTGCGACCAGAGGTGGGATCCAGGTGATCAACGCCGCGTTGGAAGATCGCCTGAGGGGGTTTGAGAACATTACCCAGCCGATGGCCCTGGCTGATCCTGACCTGCCAGCGAAGAGGGAGTTAAGGGAGTTTCGTAAGCAGACCCTGCGGTTTGTCACTCTTTACAACGGCGGAGCGAATGTCCCTCCTGCAAACCAAACCTTGGGGGAACCGGAGGCTGAGGTATATGTCCGCAAGGCATTATTTAAGGCCATCTTTCCTCAGCGAGAAATCGATTTGTGGGGCATGGATGGTGTGATCGATTTTAACTTCAGTGACTTGAATCCACACACTTATACCTACGTTGACGATTCTCCACTTCTGTCGCGGATGCTCGTGATATCTGCGGGTTCCGCTCGATGGAACCCTGATAGTTGGAAGGGGCGAGAAATTGCAGCATCAACATCAAAGCCTGAGGCCGAGAGTGCAGAGCTTCTATACGTGGCGCTGACGGAGGGAGATGTCTTGGGGCTTCCCCCCGAAAGTTTGGATGGGATTGATCGAAACCTGATTGGTGATACCGACAGTGATGGAAACCTGGAGCTTCTCGATGCATGGGGGCGTCCACTGCGGTTCTACAACTGGCCAACGCGATTGTTTAAGGCTGATGGAACCGCATATACCGCGACCGATTACAACCAGGCATCTGTCCTTGTCTCGGGTCTCCCTCTGCTTTCCTCCCCAGCTGCTCAAAAGGCGATGATGAATCGTGATCCGGCAGACAACGCAAGTCGTCTCTCGCGTATGCGCAAGTTGATGGCCTCCAATGATCCGATGACTTATCCACCTCCCGTCGAGCAGTATCAATGGTTCTATGGAGACTTCAACCTATCCGGTCGTACGAATCCAGGTCGGGCGCTAGGTCCCGATTGGTATCACGATCGTGATTGCTACTACGTCACGTTGATTGTTTCGGCTGGGCCTGATGGCCAGCTTGGTATGGCGTTGCCCAACGCGTCGGCCCCATCTCATCTGGGGCTGGTGACGAACGCAGCTGATCTCGCTGACAACCTCTCTAACCGACAGAAGGGGCCGCAATAATGCGTACTGCAATCCATTGCCGCCCAACTGGCGGTGCTCGAACTCAGCGTCACCGGAGAGCATTCACGCTTGTTGAACTGCTGGTCTCGATCTCAATCTTCGTGATCTTGTCGATCATTGCTCTGTCAGCGTTTCAGGGATCCAGTAAAGATCGGATTACAGCTGGGGCCCGTCAGGTTCAGGCGGTGTTCAATGGGGCCAAGAGTCGTGCTGCGAAGGCCGGCGAGCCTCGCGGTGTCCGTCTGCTGCTCGATCCCAGTGATCGGCGATGCGTAAATGCCCTGCAGTACATTGGGGCAGCCAGTTATCATCTTGGCACGGCACGCGTGCAGATTGCTGAATCGACTAATTTCACCTGGTCATCACCTGCCATCGACGATAATCATCCGATTTGTCGAATAGTTTGTGAACAGGCTGGTGACTGGGCAGAGCTTCAGTCTCAGGGATTGATCAACGCGAACACTCCCCTTCGTGTTCGCATTCCGAATGACTCGACTGGACGGTGGTACAACCTGATCAACGTCGATACATCAACTGGCGTAGGTTTCCTTAGTCAAGTTCCTGTCGGTGCAGAATGGAAGGACAATGTTGCTTTTTCGTCCATC
>CANJZR010000107.1 GCA_947479075.1 Planctomycetaceae bacterium | reverse complement strand
CGGAATGTCAGCCAGGTGCTCGACCGCTGAAGAGGCATCTACAGGCGATACCGGTGTCTGCGAAGTCACCTGTCCCACCTGCCACGCCAACCCCAGCAGGACCAACGCGACGATCACAATGGCCAGGAAGTCAAACAACCTCTTTACGGTTTGTCGAGTTGAAATTATCTCGTTCATGGGACGTTCAATCTGCGGGCAAATCGGCCTGGGGAAGTGGCTCTAGCCCGAGCGATTTTTCCCCTTCCGCTGCGAATGAGAGGAGATTCAGCATCAATCTGGCTTGGATCGAGTCCGCATGTTCCCCCAGCATTTCGCTCAATCGAAAGACGACAAAAGGATCGCTTAATGGCGGCAATTCATCAACAAGAGAGTCTGCGATACTCATCGTAGACTCACTGAATGGATGAGGAATTGCGCTCAATTCGGAGAAGACATTTCGAACATGGGCGACCAACTCTTTATTCACACGCTGGATTCCGCGAACGATCCGTTCATCTTCGAGGTACTTGCCGAAAGTGCTCAGGATGTACTCCTGCTTCGTCTGGCTCACCTGCATGCGAAACAGTTCCGGGCGGAGTTCATCGAATTGCCTCAACGCCTTCAGCCAGTCGGCCAGTTGTTCACGCTTTGGCCCGTCGACGATGGCTTGCCAGACACGGAGACCCAGAGTGACACGCCGCCCTAACAGTCGTTCATACTCTGCGAGAGCTGGTACTGCATCTACGACTGACTGCAGTTTGGCCTCCAGATCTTTCCGGGTGGACTCGATGGTTTCCCACTCAGATTGCTTTAATTTTTTCTCTGCTGCCAAGCCACACTCGTGATAGGCCAGAGCCATGGCAGTTGCAGTCACTGCGCGTTGTGAGCGGGAGTAATTACTGTGTGCATCGATCGCGGCGGGGCGGCACTTGAGGATCTTTGACCTCAGTCGTTTCAACTCGGGGAGGGCCAGCTGCGGATCATGTAACGTTTCCGTAATCTCTTCGCCCCACTGAATCGGGCGAGAGAGTGGGATTGCCACGGTTGTGTAGTCAACGGCCTGATTCTGCCTTTGGGTTTGCTCCTGTTCCGCAGCCAGCATTTGCCCGGCCTGAGTCACTGTGAAGTTCGAGAGATCGAGCTCCACCTCTGTCTGGAAGTAATGTTTGGTAAATGCCAGGCAGAACCGATCAAAGTCTCGAAACAGCACAGAGGCGGGGGCATTCGCTTGGAGAATACCGGCGGCGGTCTCTTTCAGTGCACTGTCTATTCGATCCCGGGTACTGGGATGGGTGTCTATCCAGCGTGTTTGTTGGTCGAGAACATTCTTCTTGATTTGATCGACTTGTTCGGGTGTGAGGAGCTTCACTTGTTCCACAATCAATCGGGGGAAGTCATCGACAATCTCTCGTCGGGACAATGACTCACGAATCGTCGGGATAATCATCTGATGTCCGGTCGCCAGGACGGGCAATAGCAGTGAGGTCTCCTTGAAATTGTCGCTTCCCGCCAGCTGCGTTTCATATCGATCCGCGTCAAACTCCATGTGCTGCGAAAAACGACCACTCACCGCCCAGCCCATGAGCATCAGCCCGTGCAGAATCTTTCTCGAAAGCCATACTCCCAGACGCCCGAGATGCAGGACCCAGCCAATGCGAATATCTGATTGCTTTGCTGTCGAAGTCAGCCAGTCATCCCATGCGTCCCGTTCAAATACGACTCGCAAGAACCAGATGTTAATTCGATGAATCAGATTCGAGAGAATCATTCCCGTCGATTGAGAGAAGTGGCCAAACTCATGGGCCAGAACTCCGCCCAGTTGTTGCACAGTCGTTCCAGCAACCAAGGGGATTCCAATGACCAGGCGCAAGTCACGCTGAATGAGACTGAATAAACCCTTTCTCGGTCCTGCTGCGGCATTCACATCCATGGTCAGTTCAATGACTCCAGGTTGAGGAGCCCCGACGGCGTCACAGACCCGGCGGATAAATTCATATAGGATCGGTTCTCTTTGAGGATCGAGTTCATAACCCTGTTTTTGAGCCTGAGGTCTGGCGAGTAATGGCTTTAACATGAAGAGAGCAATTAACCCCCCAATAATGGCGGGTGCCACATAAGCCAGAAGAATGAAAAGATACCCCTTACCGCGAACGCGAACCTGCAACATCTCGTGATGATTCACCAGATGGTAATACACTCCGTATCCGGTTAAGCCAATCAAGGCGACGTAGATGCACGGGAGTAAAACCATGAGTAACAACACGATGCCCGCCCAGAGGGCATAGCCGAGTCCCTTAGGGGGTGTTTCTATGCCCTTTTCCAGGCCTGCGAATACCTGGGCGATATCAAATCGATTGGTTTTCTGACCTGCTGCAGAAGGGAATTTTCGCGGGCTGTCTTCTCTCTCAGGGGGTTGCTTGCGAGACTCGACCTTCACACCCGGTGATGCGCTGGCATTGACTTCTTGAAGTGGCTCTGGCCCAGCGACACGATGCTGTTGCCCTGATGATTGTGGCGTTGTGGATTGTGGAACAGTGAACACCTTCTGACACTGCGGGCATTTTCCCCGCTTGCCAGCGAATTCGTCCTTACAGCGGAAACTCGACTCACAGTGCGGACATTGAACCGGTATGCTCATGGGCGGATTCGCTAATTTATTGCGTGACAGGAGAGTTTGATTCTATTCAGAGATCACTCATTCCCCCAAGGGAGAGCGTACTGGAAGCTTGCCGAAAAGAGATGCCTTTCGGGTTCCTTTCCCTCCACCGACAGCCCCTTTAGACTCGTAGGTGTGGGGGCAGGGTTTGCTCGCTGCCTCCTCAACGCTGACGCAACCACTGAGGAGTCGCATCATGACATACCGCTGGTCATTCATCGTCCTGCTGATCTGGGGGCTGACTGCCTGGTCGAATCCGGTCCGAGCCGAGGGACCGATCAAGGATCCCCAGCTGGAGTCCGTGGTCAAAGCGATCCTGAAGGTCAAGCAGATCGACAAGTCTGTCATCGAAGAGGCCGATCTCAAAACGATCTTCATCCTCGATGCCCGAAACAAAGGGATCAAGGATCTGACCGGTCTGGAGAAGTGCCCGAATCTGGTGGAGGTGAAACTGAGTGGTAACGCGATCGAGAGCCTGGCCCCACTGGCGGAACTGAAGAACATCCAGTCGCTGTACCTCTCCGGTAACCAGATCAAGGATCTCGCTCCGCTGGCGGGACTGGTGAAGTTGCAGCATCTGGAGGCCGAGAAGAATCAGATCGTATCGCTGGCTGGCCTGGAGAAGTTGGTCAACCTGCGGTCGTTGTATCTGTCCGAGAACCAGATCACCTCAATCGATCAGGTGGCTGGAATGACAAAACTGAACTCCTTGTTGCTCGACGGGAATCAGGTGTCTGACCTGGCTCCGCTCAAGTCGTTGCGTTGGCTGTCGACGTTGCGGCTGCGGCGGAACAAGGTGATTGATCTGACTCCTCTCAGTGAGCTGCGTGAGTTGCGGTACACCTTCCTCGAAGGGACTCCGGTAAGCGACCTCGGCCCGCTCGTCGAAATGGCCCGCAAAGACATAGCTGGCGAGCAGCGGTTTGCCCCCTACTGGCGAATCTTCGTCGACGCTGACAAACTCCCCGAACCGGCCAAGGCCCAACTGGAAGAACTTCAGAAACTCGGTGTTCGAGTGAACCCGAAGAGCTAGGTGAAGTTGTCAGTGATCAGTCTTCAGTTGTCAGTCAATTGAGCTGTTGAGCCCCATTCCACCCTCGAATCCACAGTCATTCATATGCCTACACTTACGGAACTCTTTCGCGAACGTGCTCTCAAGTTTGGCGACTTCACACTCGCCTCGGGGAAGAAGGCGAAGTACTACCTCGACGGCAAACAGATCACTCTGCATTCAGAGGGTCTGCGTCTGGTGAGTGAGGGGCTGCTGGATCTGATGAAGGATGTCGATGCGACAGCGATTGGTGGTATGACGATCGGGGCTGACCCGATTGTGGGTGGCATGCTGGCTGTGGCTGCGGGGCAGGGCCGGGAACTGTCGGGCTTTCTGGTCCGTAAGGAAGCCAAAGGACACGGGACCCAGAAATTCATCGAAGGCCCAGTGGCTCCCGGCCAGAAGGTCGTGATCGTCGAGGACGTTGTGACGACCGGTGGCAGCTCGATTCTTGCAGCTGATCGGGCGAAGGAGTTTGGCCTCGAAGTCGTGATGGTCCTGGCGATCATCGATCGCATGGAGGGCGGTCGCCAGAACTTCGAGAACCAGGGCTATGTCTTTAAGTCACTGCTGACGATTGAAGATTTTGGGATCACTCCGCCCTCGCTGTGATCGGCGGAGCGTTTACCCGCTCGGGCGATCGAGTCCAGACTGTCGTGTGATTTGTGGGAGCTGGCGGGCCTTGATTGGCACGGAGTCGTTTTCTTGCGTTCCGTGGCGTCTGACCAGTGTGAAGGCGTCGATGGGTTGCAGAATGTTTGACCGGTGTCGCGGCTCCAGCTGTAAAATCAGTGAAGGCACCTTTGGGGGTGATGGTCGCTTGCGATTGTCACACGGGAAGGGGCGTGGCATGATCATGACGGTGTGTTCGGCGAGATGGAGCTCTCCGCTTTGCCAGCTGACATGACAACCCCCTGGAAAGACCGGTGAGATTGTGAAATTCATTCGCCGGCTATTTGCGACAGCGGATCGAGGCACGTTCCTCGATCTGTTCCTTGGGGCGCTGCGTGATTCCCCGTTGGGGGCAAAGCTGGAGTTCAAGGAAGAGGATTTCGCGGTTGTCACTCCGAACGGGCGGATTAACCTCTCGAACTTCTATGCGGAGTATTGCCTGATTCCCTGGCATAAACGCAAGGCGTACATCCAGCGCACGGTCGGGATCTTCACGTCGATTCGTGACGACTTACCCCAGGAGTTTGACGAGGCGAAGGGCAATCTGATGCCCAAGATCTGGATGCGCAGTTCTTTTGCTCATCAGGCCCTGTTGTGCCGGATCGAGGGGAAGGAGCCTCCCGCACTGGATGCAGCTCCGCTGGGCGAGCATCTCCTGACAACGATCGTCTACGACCTGCCGGAATCCATGCAGACGATTCCTCCTGAGCAGTTCAAGACGTGGGAGATCTCCAGCTACGAGGCATGGGAGATCGCCATTGATAACCTGGCGGAACGTACCCGGGCGATTGCGAAGATCGGCGATCATCTGGTCTCCGCTGTCTCGGGAGACAACTACGACGCGAATCGATTGTTTCTGGTTGACCGCTTGCGGGAGATCGGGATGACGGGCCATCTGATCGCGATGGTGCCGAACCGCGACACACTTTACGTCACCACGATCGACAATTCCGTCGGCCTCAAGATGATGGCCGAACTGTCGAGCAAAACGCTGCAGAATGAGCCGCGTCCGATGTCGCCCTTTCCGTTGCAGTATGTCGACGACGAGTGGGTCGACTGGCACCCGCCGATGAACCATGTGCTTTACCCCCGGTTTCAGGAGATGCGGACTCGCTTCATGCAGGGGGAATATGCGGAGCAGAAAGTTCTCCTGGAGAAGCTGCAGTCCAAGGGGGAGTTCCCGGAACAGTTCGTGGCCACTTATTCGGTGCTCCAGAAGAAGGATACCGAGGAGATCCTCTCGTACGCCGTGTGGGGCGATGGCGTGGATACTCTGCTGCCGGAAGTGGACCGCGTGGCCCTGATTCAAACTCCGGAAAAACCGTTGGGCTTTGTTGCCTGGGCACGCATCGTCGAAGTCATGGGGGACGACATGACTGTGGTGCCTGACATCTACCCGAAGCGTTACCAGGTTCGTTTCTTCCCCACACCAGCCCAGCTGGAAGAGCTGGAGCCGAGCCACGCCCCGTGAGTTGTTTCTGTGGATTTTTCGCAAGCCGTTAAATTCATTGCGGATATGGCGTTTTGCTCGTTGCTGGTCTCGTTCGATGTACCGCCAAGTTGACATTCAATCTCAATTCTCCATATTCGACAGTTTTTGTTGTCTAAATTGCCGTCTCTCACTACGATGAAAGAGTCAATCTGGCACTCTGAACTGACGGTCTTGCCCAATTCCCATGCGATCGACACTCGAACACGATGACCGCGAATTCCTCGCCGAACTCCGCAAGGGCGGTCGGTCGACGGTGCAGTCCTTGTGCGATCGGCTGGGTGTAACAGCCACGGCCATTCGCCAGCGACTTGCCCGTCTGCAGGCGATGGGGCTGATCAGCCGAGAAGCAAGTAAAGGTGAGCGGGGTCGCCCATCTCACTTCTACGTGGTGACGACGGAAGGTCTGCGTGAGCTGGGTGACAACTACCGCGACCTGGCGCTGATGCTGTGGGACGAGATCACGCGGATTGAAGAACACGATGTGAGAGCCAGGCTGATCGAGCGACTGCGAGGGCGTCTCGTCCAGCTCTACGGCCGCAATGTCCGCGCAGCTTCTCTGGAAGACCGATTCGAGGAACTCCGTGGCTTGTTGACGACTCTCGGTTTCGATGTCGAGATATCGCAACAATCGGGCGAGTTGCTCCCGATTCTGCGAGAGAATAACTGTCCGTATCACGATCTGGCATCAAGGGATGCGTCGATTTGTGATCTGGAACAGACGGTCTTTTCCGAGGTGCTCGGCGTGCCGATGGAGCGGACCCAGTGCTGTCGCGACGGAGACCAGTGCTGTGAGTTCTCCCCGTCGCAGACAATGGCCACTTCCGTGGCTGGCTGAACAGCGATTCTCGGGAACCGAAACAAGACGAAGACGATTCAACTGTGCATGTGCGGGCGGTAAAGTGGCAGGTTCGGAATCGAGTCCACACGCCTTTGGAGAGAGACAATGACCTGGATTGAAGGTCGGTTCGAAGAAAACGTGATCACCACCACGCTGGAACAGGCGATGAACTGGGCCAAGGAGTCCAGCATTTGGCCGATGACGTTCGGTCTCGCCTGCTGTGCGATCGAGATGATGGCGACCGGCGCCAGCCGCTATGACATTGACCGTTTCGGTGCGGGTGCGTTTCGGGCAACTCCCCGTCAGGCTGACCTGATGATCGTCGCGGGGACGGTGACCTACAAGATGGCCAGCCGCGTGCGTCGTCTGTATGAGCAGATGGCTGACCCCAAGTACGTGATTGCGATGGGTGCCTGTACCATCGGCGGTGGACCTTACTTCAAGTATGGCTACCACGTCGTGAAGGGTGTCGACCTGGTCGTTCCCGTCGACGTCTATGTCCCTGGCTGTCCTCCCCGCCCCGAGGCTCTGCTCGAAGGCCTGATGCGGATTCAGGACAAGATCAAGTCCAAGCGGATCACGAAGGGCGGACTCGAAGAACTGCCCGTTCCTCACCACACCGGCTACGCCAAGACTCCGGAGTTCATTCAGGGCTAAATCCCCTCAGCACTCATCATGTCCACGTCCGCTTCTAAACGTCTGGTGCCTGACGAGCAGTTCGTCGAATTGAGTTTCGTCGGACCAGCAGAATTGGTTTGGGAAGATGTCGTCGAGATGACCAGACCGGATCATCTGACCACCCGCGAACTCTCGGAGTTTGCGGTTTCCGTTGGAGAGCTGTTCGCCGGAGTCGAATAGCCTCTTGTTTCCACTCAGCGATCCTGGATCGCTGAGTCCTCACTCACTCTCTGTTTCCAAAGCGTTGTCCATGTCCGTCACGTTGAAGATCACTGACCTGCACGTTTCCGTCGGAGAGACTCCGATCCTCAAGGGGGTCAATCTCACCATGCGTCAGGGCGAAATTCATGCTCTGATGGGGCCGAACGGCTCCGGGAAGAGCACGCTCGCCTACACACTGGCTGGACATCCGAAGTACGAGGTCACCAGCGGTTCGATTGAGCTCGACGGCCGCGACATTGGCGAACTCGACCCCTGCGAGCGGGCTCGCCTGGGCATGTTTCTGGCCTTCCAGTACCCGGTCACGATTCCCGGGGTTAAGGTCGCTGACTTCTTGCGGCATGCGGTCACCAACGTCCGCAATCCCGGCCGTAAGGAAGGCGAAGACTTGATGCCGATGAAGGAGTTCCGGCAGGAAGTCCGGCAGACGATGACCGAACTCAACATCGATCACGAGTTTGCCCGGCGCTACCTGAACGACGGGTTCTCCGGCGGCGAGAAGAAGCGGATGGAGATTCTCCAGCTCGCCATGCTCAAGCCGAAGTTCGCCATCCTCGACGAGACCGATTCGGGTCTCGACAGCGATGCCGTCCGCGTCGTGAGTGAAGGTCTGGCCAAGCTCTCCGGCCCGCAGATGGGGGTCTTGATCATCACCCACCATCGCAAGCTGCTCGAGTACAACATCCCGCAATACACCCACGTCATGCTGGCTGGGCGGATTGTCGAAACTGGCGACGCTACTCTGGCACAGGAACTCTACACCAACGGCTACGCGGGAATCCGTGAACGCCATCCCGCTGAAGCTGCGGAAGAAAAGACGACGAACCCGGCTCCGGTGGGTGCCGCTGGTTAACTCTGTCACGCAGCGCTGACAATCGCCAGCTCAAATGAGTTGAGTCACAAAGAGCGAATACCGCTCCACTCGAAACCGCCTCACTTCCTCGCGATCCCGACTTTCACTCGGAGAGAGCTGAAAACTATGTCCCAGACCCTGCTGAACGATCCCCTGGAAAACGAAAAAGCCGATGTCTCCATTGGAGATTACAAGTACGGCTTTCACGATCCGGAAGACAAATACAACTTCAAATCACGACGCGGAATTGACGCCGAGATCGTCGCCCAGATCAGTGAAATGAAGGGCGAGCCCACCTGGATGCGGGACTTCCGTTTGAAGTCCCTGGCGGAGTTCGAATCACGCCCGATGCCCAGCTGGGGCGGGGACATGACGGACCTGAACTTCCAGGAGATGTTCTACTACGTCAAGGCCTCCGATCGTCAGGGCAAGACCTGGGACGATGTGCCGGACGACATTCGCAAGACCTATGATCGTCTGGGTATCCCGGAAGCAGAGAAGAAGTATCTCTCCGGCGTGAAGGCCCAGTACGAGTCGGAAGTGATCTACGGCTCGCTGCAGGAAGACCTCGCTAAACAGGGCGTGCTCTTCACCGACACCGACTCGGCACTGCGTGAGCATCCTGAGATCTTCCGCGAGTATTTCGGCACCATCATCCCCCCGAATGACAACAAGTTCGCAGCCCTCAACTCTGCTGTCTGGTCGGGCGGCTCGTTCATCTATGTCCCCAAGGGCGTGAAGATCGACTTCCCGCTGCAAGCGTACTTCCGCATCAACACGATGAACATGGGGCAGTTTGAACGCACCCTGATCATCGTCGATGAGGGAGCCAGCGTGCACTATGTCGAAGGCTGTACGGCGCCGACCTACAGCTCCGACTCACTCCACTCAGCTGTCGTGGAGATCGTCGTCAAGCGGAACGCCCGCTGCCGGTACACGACGATCCAGAACTGGTCGAACAACGTCTACAACCTGGTGACCAAGCGGGCGATGGCCTACGGCAATTCGCTCATGGAGTGGATCGACGGCAACCTCGGTTCGAAGCTGACGATGAAGTACCCCGCCATTTACCTGATGGAAGAGGGAGCTCGTGGCGAGACGCTGTCAATCGCCTTCGCCGGTGACGGACAGCATCAGGAT
>CANJZR010000106.1 GCA_947479075.1 Planctomycetaceae bacterium | reverse complement strand
TGGCTGCACATTCCATCCTCGTTGCGGATGGCTTTTGATCCTCGCAAGATCGCACTGTCGATGTTGGCGCTGGTGTTGTTGTCGCTACCGAATCTGTTGCGATCATGGTCGCTCGAAGAGAAAGCGCCGGTCCACCTGGACCGTCCGTTTCCGTGGGAACGGGGTTATCTGTACCAGGATGTTCCGGTTCCTCAGCCTCACGCCGATCAGATCCTGGCGGATCCCTGGTCGGCTATCCGCATGGCCGTCAGCCAGGGGCCCCAGACTTTCACTCCACTGACACAGGTGTTGCAACAGGGGCAGCAGCTGATTGAATCGAAATTTCACTGGAAAGAAAGTTCGATTCATCTGATTGAGTTGTTGTGGACGTGGTTCGTCTGGGCTGTGGTGGGCACCATTCTGTGCCGACTGACAGCACTCGATTTCATGGGGCGGGATGTTGGCTGGGGCGAGGCATGGAGATACTGCCGGAAGCGTGTCGTGTCGGCGTTTGCATCCCCGTTATTGCCCATGATTGGGATTGCTGCGTTCTGGCTGCCCTGTGTGTTTGCCGGTTGGGTCAGTCGGATGCCGGGGCTCGGTGAGCCATTGATCGCGGGGTGCTGGTTCTTCCTCTGGCTCTGTGGCGCGGTGCTGGCCCTGCTCTTGATGGGGCTGACGTTTTGCTGGCCACTGATGATCGCCACGGTCGGAGTCGAAGGCACTGACGCGTTCGACGGATTGAGCCGGTCGTACAATTATCTCTTCAGCCGCCCCTGGTATGTGGTCTGGATGTCCTGTGTGATCTTGTTCATCGGTGGATGCACTTTGTTTGGCGTCCGCTGGCTGGCGGGACAGGCTGAGTATCTGACCCTCATGTCGTTTGGATCGGGAGCCAGTCCCTCAACACTGGACACCTTTCAGGCTGTGAAGCCTGTCGATCCAGTCTTCACACACAACCTGCTGCAGTTCAGTCGCGGGATTATCACACTCGCCGTGAATGCCTTCGCTCACAGCTTCTTCTGGGTCGCGGCTACGGTGATGTTCCTGTTGCTGAGGCAGAGTGTCGACGCAACTCCACTCGATCAGCTGACCGAAGATCGGCAGTCGACGCTCGGGGAACTGCCCATCGTCGGGATGGCAGCAGTGGAGCGCCGTGAGCAGGAAGCCACCATTCGAACGGGCGAATAGCTCATGTCGCTCGACTGGGAAGATGTGATCGCAGCTGTCGCGACCCCCCCGGGTCCTGCCGAGAAAAGTGTGATCCGTCTCAGCGGACAGACCGTCATGGACGTACTGCTCACAGCGTTTACGGCGGAGCCTTCGGGCGATCGTTGGAAGACCAGTCGTCGCGCGAGCCGTTATGTGGGTGGCTTTCAAATCGACGGCTGGCGGGTCCCGATTCCTGTCGATCTCTGGTTCTGGCCCACCTCACGCAGTTACACCGGTCAACCTGCGGCGGAGCTGCATTTCATCGGTTCGCCTCCAATCGTCGACGCGATCCTTGAGCAGCTCTATCGACGCGGAGCACGACCCGCTCGTGCCGGAGAGTTTACGCTGCGAGCGTTCCTGGCCGGGCGAGTCGACCTCGTTCAGGCCGAAGCGGTCCTCGGGGTGATCGATGCCTCCGACCATGCACAGTTGCAAACCGCCCTGACCCAGCTGGCGGGAGGTCTGTCGAGACAGATCGCCGAGATCCGCGAACTGCTCCTGTTGGATCTCGCTGATCTGGAAGCGGGGCTCGACTTCGTGGAAGAAGACATCGAGTTCGTGCAGCGCGAACAGATGCAGATACGTATCGATCAGGCATTGAGTTTCGCGACGAAGCTGTGGCAGCAGTGCGAAGACCGCATGGTCAGTGGGACCCGCCCGCGCGTCGTGCTGGCGGGGCTTCCCAATGCGGGTAAGAGCACACTGTTCAACCGCCTGCTAGGAGAACAGCGAGCGATCGTGTCCGATCAGGCGGGAACGACACGTGACTACCTCTGTGCGGAGTTCAATTGGAACGGCCAGGCGTTTGAGCTGATCGACACGGCGGGTGTCGATGCCAGTCTGGATTTCATCACCGCTCAGGCCGAAAGTCTGCGGCAACTGCAGGTCACACACGCCGATCTAGTCGTCTGGTGTTCCTCTCCGGTAGCGACTCGCGAGGAGGCACTGCTGGATGAGAATCAATTTCAGCAGGCGGCGTCGCAGTCTCGCGATATCCTGAGAGTCTGGACAAAAGGTGACACCTCCACTGACAAGCATACGGCATCTGCAGCGCAGGCCCTGGTCGTCTCGTCACGAACGGGACACGGGCTCGATCAACTACAACACACTCTGATCGAACGATTCTCGAACCAGGCGGCCCATCGCGGAGAATGGCTGGCGACGACGGCCGCGCGTTCACGCGATTCGCTCGAACGCTGTCTATCCGGTTTGCGGCAGGCCCTCATTGCAGCTCAGCAACATCATGGCGATGAACTGATCTCCATTGAGCTGCGCGGTGCACTGGAAGCCCTGGGCGAGATCTGTGGGGCAGTGCATACGGACGATATTCTGGCTCGAATCTTCAGCCGGTTTTGTATCGGGAAGTGACGGTCACCCGGCATTCGTCTCGTTCTTGATGGGCTTGCAGCGATACCCGATTCCGCGGACGGTCTCGATCGAATCGGCGAGATCATCGAGCTTTTTCCGCAGCGCGCGGATATGTACGTCGATGGTCCGTTCCATCGAGTTGGCATCCTCGCCTCGGCAGCAGTCGAGCAACTCATGTCGGCTAAATGTACGACCCGGCTGACGAGCCAGCGTCCAGAGCAGGCGGAACTCGGTTGGCGTTAACGTCAGCTCGGCTCCGTCCTTGCGGACGACGTGATTCGTCTTGTCAATTTCGATCGGACCAAAGACGACGACATCAGTCGCATCCGCTCCCGTATCGCGTCGTCGGAGTAACGCCTTCACCCGCTCGATGAGCGGTTTGACGCGGAACGGCTTCGCGACGAAGTCATCGGCCCCCATGTTGAAGCCCACAATCTCGTCGGTCTCATCCCCTTTGGCAGTCAGCATCAGAATGCGGATGTTTTGTGTTCGTGGATCGCTTCTCAGGCGGCGGCAGACCTGCAATCCATCGATGTGCGGAAGCATCAGATCCAGGATCATCAGATCCGGAGGAGAGGCCTGGCACTTCTGGATCGCTTCGCGACCATCCGAGGCGGATGAGATCTCAAACCCCTCTTTCGAGAGGTTGTAAACGAGAATGTCCACGATGGCGGGCTCATCGTCCACCACCAGAATCTGTGTCTTACTCATGGGTTCCGTCTGCTTGGTGTGACGGGCCGAAGTCGCGATGCAGGTCCCTACCGGGTTTCCCGAAGATCATCGCGGTCCAGTGTTTTCCAATGTCGAATGATCTTGCCCTCGACAAGATAAACGACATCTTCGGCGATATTCGTGGCGTGGTCAGCAACACGTTCCACTTGCCTTACCGCGGAGAACAGGTGCAGCAAAGCATCCAGTCGATCGGGCTGCTGATGCATTTGGTCAATCAAGTGTTTGATCATCGCGGCGTTGGCCTGGTCGATGGAGTCATCGTCCCGGCACACTTTCCGCGCGAGCTGGCTGTCGAGTTTCACATATGCGTCGATGCTGCGGTGCAGCATGTCGACTGCGGACTGAGCCATGTCGACGAGCTTGTCGGGAATCTGCAGTTCGGGAGCATCGAGCAATCCGACGGCCCGCTCGACAATGTTCACGGCGAGGTCGGCCACCCGCTCCAGTTCGCCGGAGATCTTGAGCACGGTGGTGATCCGGCGCAGGTCGATCGCCACCGGTTGGTGGAGCGCCAGAATCTTCAGGCACTTGTCCTCAATCTCTACGTCCCAGCGATCAATCTCGTTGTCCTGCTCGGTCAGGGCGATTGCATCTTCCATGCTCGGATTGGAGAGCTGGGCCACTGCCCGATGGATCAGATCTTCCACCTTCGCACACATCGACAGCAAATGGCGGTGCAGATCATCCAGGTCGATTTGAAGGTGTGCGGACATATTCGACTGTGTTGAAAAGTTGAGTGATCAGTGACGTGGACACGACGCAGGCGATGAGCCCCAGGTCTCGCGTCTCAACCAAATCGGCCCGTGATGTAGTCTTCGGTGTGCTTCTCGCGAGGCTTGGTGAACAACTGCTGCGTTTGTCCCATCTCGACCAGGTGCCCCTGGTAAAAGAAGGCTGTCATGTCGCTGACACGGGCTGCCTGCTGCATGTTGTGCGTGACGATGATGATCGTGTAGTTCTCTTTGAGCTCAAAGATCAGGTCTTCGATGCGCGAGGTCGAGGCCGGGTCGAGTGCCGATGCGGGCTCGTCCATCAGCAGGACATCGGGGTTGGTTGCCAGTGCCCGGGCGATACACAGCCGCTGCTGCTGACCGCCCGAAAGAGCCATCGCGGAGTCAGTCAATCGGTTCTTGACTTCTTCCCACAAGGCGGCCCGTTTCAGGCACGTCGATACGATCTCCTCGAGTTCGCGTCGATCGCTGACCCCAGTCAGTCGGGGACCGAATGCGACGTTCTCGAAGATCGACTTCGGGAAGGGAGTCGACTTCTGGAACACCATGCCGACCCGCTTGCGCAGGGCAACGACATCGATCTCCGGTCCGTCGATGTTGATCCCTTCGAGGAGAATCTCGCCGGTGTGGCGCGCGCCCTCGACAATGTCGTTCATGCGGTTGAGTGTTCGCAGGAACGTACTCTTGCCACATCCGGAAGGACCGATCAGTGCTGTGACCGACTTTTCCGGGATCTGTACTGAGATGTCGAACAGGGCCTGCGATGGCCCATAGAAGAAGTTGAGCTTCCGGGTTTCGACCTTCATCCGCCGCACGATCTGGCCCTCGCCCCCAGCGTCAGGAGATCCGGACGCGCCGGCCTTCTCCCGCTCAGCCGCGGCTCGATCGTTCATCAGGTTGGTGAATGCCTTCGCCATAAACGGTCAGTCCTACCAGCGGAGCTTCTTCTGGTATCGGTTGCGGATGATGATGGCGACTCCGTTCATGAGCATCAGCAGCCCTAAGAGCACGAGGATGCCCGCAGCTGCGACGCCCTGAAACTCCTGCCTCGCCTGTCCCACCCAGTTGAAGATCTGGACAGGCATCACAGTGTACTTGCCGAAGGGGGCTTCGAGCAGTCCACCGGGGTGGTGGGCCAGATCGCTCAGCGATCCGATCTTTCCGGGAGCGAAGCGGGCAAAGCCCACTGCACCCACAACGATCAGAGGAGCGGTCTCTCCGATCACGCGAGAGATGGACAAAATGATGCCAGTCATGATGCCTGGTACAGCTGCGGGAATGACCTGATAACGTACGGTCTGCCAGCGTGTGGCGCCGAGCGCCAGCGATGCGTGTCGCAGGGACGGCGGGATGGCCCGCAAGGCCTCCTGAGTCGCGACGATAATCACGGGCAGAATCAGCAGCGACATCGTGAGAGCCCCGGCGGCCAGCGTCGTGCCCAGCGGCAGCGGAATCTCCACTCCCAGAATCACGACCGCCTCCACAATGTGGCCAGTCAGTCTGGCCACAATTGCTTCGCGAGCGAACAGGTCGAACATTCGGACAAACACGGTCAGACCGAGGATCCCGTACACGATTGAGGGGACGCCGGCGAGGTTTGACAGGTTGATGCGAATAAACCGCACAAACCAGACGTCACGGGCGTACTCTTCCAGATACACAGCTGCGCCGACACCAATCGGAATCGCCGTCAGAAAAGTCAGGAAAATCATCCAGGTCGTGCCGAGGAGGCCCGCCCAGATGCCTGCCAGCTCAGGACGTTGTGAATCGAAGCTCGTGAGGAACTGCCAGTCGAGGTAGCCCCAGGACTTCCACATCACGCTACCGACCAGCACGCACAAAATGCCCAGGCTCGACCAGGCGGCCGACTTGCAGAGAAATGAGAAAGCCACTTCCGCCGGTCGAACTGCCGACTTGCGAGTCAGGGCCTGCCTCAGTTCGTTGTTGACCACGGTCGATGTCGGTGGATTCATGTCAGCTGGGGAGATCATCTCAGTGGTAGACCTCCCGGAATCGACGCATGACAGCGTGCGAAATCACATTCATGGTGAACGTAATCACAAACAGACACAGAGCCACGGCATAAAGACTCTGATACTCGATCGTTCCCGAAGGTGTGTCGCCCTTGGAGGTGTTCACGATGAAAGTTGTCATCGTCTGAATGCTCTTCAGGGGATTGATTGTCAGCTTGGGATTATTTCCAGCTGCGATCGCGACGAGCATGGTTTCGCCAATCGCGCGGGCCATCGCCAGCAGGAAAGCGGCCACGATTCCCGAAAGTGCGGCGGGTACGACGACCTTGAGGGAGACATCGTATTTGGTCGAACCGAGTGCATAACCTGCCTCACGCAGGCTGCGGGGAACAGCCCGGATGGCGTCCTCGCTGAGCGAGCAGACCATCGGCATGATCATGATCCCCATGACGATGCCAGCGCTGAGGGCGTTTGTGGAGTCGACCTCCCACCCGAGAAACGAATGAAACAGCGGCTGGACGATGTACGGAGTCACGAAAATCAGAGCAAAGTATCCATAGACCACCGTCGGCATTCCCGACAGGATCTCCAGAATCGGTTTGATGATGGATCTGGTTTTTGGCCTCGCATACTCGCTCAGATAGATTGCACTGAGGATGCCAAGCGGCAACCCGACCAGCGCGCCAATCAGTGCGACGAGCATGGTTCCGCACACCAGTGGCAGAACCCCGAAGTGCTTGTCCGAAAAGGTCGGCGTCCAGCGAGTCTCGGTGAAGAACTCCCACAGGGACACATGCCCGAAGAAGGGCTTCACCCCACCGAAGGGGATGACGGTCTCGATCAGCAGCACAAACAGAATCGCAGCTGTCACGAGGATCGACAGCGAAGAGCAGAGGAACATCCCCCACTCCACGATCGATTCACGCAGACGGGCCAGCGAAAACTGACGATGCAGTTTCAGGACCGGCGGCGGCGTTTCAGATGTGTCTGGCGAATTCACGAGTGATTCAACCATGGGGGAGGTGGCTGCAGATTTGCTTCTGAGCTATTTGCCCGAGGGCAGAGCGGCGTTCAGACGTTCGCGAGCCACCTTGAGTTGCTCGTCGCTCATCTGCACCGCCTTGGCCTCGCTCACCAGCTTTTGCCCCTGGTCAGAGAGGTAGAACTTCAGAAACTCCGCGATGTGCGGCTGGGTGATGGCTTTCCGAGTCACGTAGATGAAGAGCGGACGGGAGAGTGGAGCGTATTTGCCAGACCGGATCGTTTCCAAATCCGGAGACACTGCATCGGCGGCATTCTCTGTCTTCGAAATCGGGAGTGATCGCACCTTGTCCTGATTGGTCGAATAATAAGTGTACCCGAAGTACCCGATTGCGTCCTCGTCCCCGGCGACTCCCTGGACCAGGAGGTTGTCCTCGGTGTTCTGCTGGTAGTCGGAGCGAATGGCTCCCTTTTTGCCCATGATGGATTCGGTGAAGTAGTCAAAGGTTCCCGAATCGGTGTCGGCACCAAAGAGCTTGATCGCCCGATCCGGCCAGCTGGGATCGATCTGGTTCCAGTTCGTGATCTTGCTTTCAGGTTCCCAAATCGCCTTCAACTGGGCTACGGTTAACGACTTGCACCAATCATTCTTGGGGTTCACACAGACCGACAATCCGTCGATCGCGACCTGCAACTCGACCCACTCGATCTGATTTTTCTCGAGTTCGGCCTTCTCGCTGTCAGAGATCGGACGCGAGGCGTCGCAGATATCGAGTTCACCGCGGACAAACTTCTTGAAGCCGCCGCTCGTTCCTGAGGTTCCGACCGGAACTTCCACTTCGGGGTTTGCATTGCCGAAATCCTCGGCGACGATCGCGGTGATCGGGGCGACAGTGCTGGACCCATCGATCCGGATCTCGCCCGACAGCTTGTCGGACGTCTTCGTCGGTTCGACTCGCGAGGTTTTGACCTCACAACCGACGAGCAGGCACAGGCTCGTCAGCATCACGAAATTCACGCCCAATGTTCTCATGCGATCCGTCCCGGAACGATTCAGTTTCTGCAGTGGTTTCATCAGTGTTCTTGATGGAAGGACGGTATCCTTGAATTGTTAAGATGTAAACCAATCAATTGTGAAGAATTGGTTAAGGTGAGGTGATTCATTGAGTTGCGTGGTATTTGTGACGACTCTCCGACAGAGTGTGCGCGTCATTGGCTCACTTCGAGAGCGGTAGCCAGATCCGAAATGTCGAGCCCTCGCCCAACTCACTCTTGAGCGTGATCTCGCCCTGCATGACTTCCACCAGGTGCCGCACAATCGCCAGCCCCAGTCCGGTTCCGCCGACGCTACGGGTCCGGGCCTTGTCGACTCGATAGAAACGTTCGAAGACTCGCGACTGGTGCTCTTTGGCGATGCCGACGCCCGTGTCGCTGACCTCGATCAGAGCACGGTTACCTTCCGGACGCAGCGTCAGAGTGACCTGCCCGCCCGCGAGGGTGTAGTTGATCGCATTTGTCAGCAGGTTGTTGAGGATCGTCCGCAGCCCGTCCGCATCTGCCAGGACATGCAGCTCTCCCGCCGGTGGCTGATACTCCAGCCAAATCTGACGTGTCTTGGCGACGTCCAGGTGATCTTGAAATGACGACGATGCAATCTGAATCGCATCGCAACGCTCGATTTGAAATGCCTCGGGTTCCGATTCAATTCGGGCGAGACGCAGCAAATCCTGAATCAGCATGCTGAGACGCTCGGATTGCTCGACGATTCGCTCCACGAAGAGACGCGAACTGCCCTCGTCCTCCAGTGCTCCGTTCAGCAGCGTGTCGGCGTAGGCCTGGATCGATGTCAGTGGAGTCTTCAGTTCATGCGACACGTTCGACACGAAGTCGCGACGAATCTTCTCCAGTCTCCGCAAGTCGGTCACATCGTAGGCCACTGCCAGACAGCCTGGCCCCGCAGCCAGATTCAGAACCACCGCGGAAACTTCGACCAGCCGCTTGCGACGTGGCAATTCCACCTCGCCCCGAACGGTGTTGCCCGTCGAAAGGGCCTGTGTCACGATTTCCTGAAGCTGGCTCGAACGGATGCTTTCCCAGGCCAGTTTCCCAAACGCCGCCGATTGCGACACATCAAACAGATCACGCGCCGCTGAGTTAATGAACAGCACGCGTTCGCTCGAATCAACGACGAGAACCGCTTCCTGCATCGTTTCCAGAACGCCTTCGAACAGGGTCGTACTCTGTTCGAGGCGGGCGGCCAACTCTCTCAGCGACTGCAACTCGGCCAGAGCCCGTTTACTGGTTCGAAACAGATTCTCCTCCGCCTCGGACAGCTGGTCGGGCGATTTCGCTGAGACCGACGCCTCAAACATGGGTGTGGTTACCAGCTTCTTATCGAGCTCGAACGTCGTCTTGCGGACCCGCTCAGCTGCGCTTTCGATCGGACTGACGATCGTCTTTGTGGTGTAAAAAATAAGACCGGCGACGACCAGTCCCGCACCTGCCAAGACCCAACCCGACGTACTCGCGGTCAGAAAAGATCCAAGCAAAACAGGAAATGAGACCCAAATCAGAACGCGTCGAAACAGCCTCCAATCCTGAGGG
>CANJZR010000105.1 GCA_947479075.1 Planctomycetaceae bacterium | reverse complement strand
CGCTGCAGGCGACGAACAAGCAATTCCTGTACGCCATCTGGTTTGTCACGGTGATTCTCGCTGTGGGTGGAGTATTCGGCGTCATGAATACGATGTTTGCGGCGATCAGTGCCCGGCGTAAGGACATCGGCGTATTGCGATTGATGGGCTTCAAGCGGCGGCATGTGGTGGCGTCATTCATGCTGGAGTCGATTGTCCTCGGGATGATCGGCGGTGTGCTCGGCTGCCTCGTCGGCTCGCTCTGTGATGGCTGGACCGCCAACAGCAGCGTGAGCAGCGGAGGCGGAGGAGGAAAGACGATCGTGCTGAAACTCGTCGTCGACCTGAATATCTGGTTGATCGGCATCGCCATGTCCTTCGTGATGGCGTTCATCGGTGGACTGCTGCCGGCACTGAATGCGATGCGATTGAAGACCTTGGATGTTCTGCGGTAGGCACGCAACGTCTCCCACGCTCGACCAGAGATACGAGGTCGAGGTCACTGATGAAGGGAGAGAAAATGACAGGTTGTCCTCCCAGAATTCTGGCCGCCAGAACTCTTCTCATCTTTCTGGCTTTGATGGTCGCGTGGTCGGCCGCGTGGCTGTTGAAGGATCAGCTCGACCATAATTCGACATGGTTTCAGAGCGGGTGGGGTGCATTCCTCTTCTGGCTGTCGGCGAAATTCATCGTTTGGATACTTCCTGCCTGGTGGCTCATACGCATGTCTGGTCGCTCACTCCGGGATGTCGCGAATCTCCCCAGCTGGCGATCCTGGATGTGTTGGGGGACCTGTATTGGACTGCTCATCTCGGCGACAGCTGTCATTCCGAAGTGGTCGCAAGGGAAAGCCATCCTGCCAGACCTGCTGACTTACGCGGCGTTCAACGCACTGGTCATCGCGCCGATCTTTGAGGAGTTCCTCATTCGCGGGGCAGTGTTCGGTAATCTAGTCCCAGCGATGGGTTTTCAGTGGGCGAACATTGTTTCTGCCGTGTGCTTCGTACTCCTGCATCTGCCTGGCTGGTGGATGATGGGAGTGCTGCATGACAAGCTGGTACATCCCCTCACGGGTGTCCTGTCCGTATTCATTCTGGGAATGTGTTTTGGCGTTGCAACCAGGAAGGGCGGTTCATTCCTGGGGGGAATGATTGCTCACTTTTTTAACAATCTGACAGCGTGATACATCGGCAATCTCTGGACCTTTTCAAGGGATTGACGAGGATAAGAAACGTAAATCGTGTCCACGGACCAGGCACCGAATGAGGCATTCGATGTATGACACCCCATTAGCGATCGCTGTACTTCTGACGTTGATGTCTTTTTACGATCCTCCTGCATTGTTCGCAGAGAGTGGTCGATCTTCTCCTCCGAACATCCTCTTCATTGTCGCGGACGATCTGGGGTGGAGCGATGTCGGATGGCATCAGGGATTCAGCAAAACACCCCATATGGACAAGCTGGTCGCCGATGGCGTGGAACTCGACCAGCATTACGTGCAGCCAGTCTGTACACCCACGCGGACAGCTCTAATGAGTGGTCGCTATCCCGGACGTTTTGGTCCGCAGGCCTTGGCGCCCAGTAATCTGCGGGCGATGCCGCTCGGGACGGTGACTCTGGCTACCGCACTCAAGTCGCTGGGTTACCACACATACCAGTCCGGGAAGTGGCATCTGGGGGCGAAGCAGGAGTGGGGACCGACTGCTTATGGCTTCGATCACGGCTACGGGACCTTGACAGGTGCCGCTGACCCATGGAAGCACAAGTATCGGCCCGGACCCTACGAAGACACTTGGCATCGCGATGGAAAACTTCTTCATGAAGAAGGCAACGCCACGGAACTCGTCGCAGCAGAGGCCCTCCGCAGAATCGAAGAGAAGCAGTCACCCTGGTTTATCTATGTGCCATTTCATGCGGTACACACCCCCGTCGACGCTCCCGATGAATACCAGCGGCTGTATGACGGCGTGAAGTTTCATGACGACCCCGAGAAGCAGAACTCCCGACTTCGCATGGCAGCGATGGTGTCACAGCTGGATGCGAAGATCGGTCAGTTCGTGGCCGCACTGGAGCAGACTGGTCAGCGCAGCCACACGCTCATCGTGTTCACCAGTGACAACGGCGGTATCGAGTCACTACAGAACGCATATATCGGCGACGTCGGGCACTCACCACTCAACAGCGAGAACGATCCGTTGCGAGGGCAGAAGAACACGCTCTTTGAGGGCGGTACTCGCGTCTGTGCCTTCGCCAACTGGCCGGGTCAGCTGGCTCCGCGAAAGGTGAAGACGCCGATGCATGTCGTCGACTGGTTTCCCACGATCGCGAATCTGGTTGGTTACAAACCGGCAATTGATCTTCAATGGGACGGTATCGATGAATGGTCCATGCTCACGGGAGCCTCTCAGCCGAGCGATGACCGGACGATCTACATTGCCATGCAAAACGGCAATCAGTCTCTGCGTCACGGAGACTGGAAGCTGATTGCTCCGAAAGAAAAGGCCCCCCTGCTGTTTAACATCGCGGCCGATCCCTATGAAAAGAACGACCTCGCCAACACGCATCCGGAAATGGTGGCCAAGCTGCAGAAACTCCAGAAGGAGCAACACGCGAAGGATCAACCTCAGCTGCCTGCTGATCTGGTGGGCTTACCACATTGAAGGCCGGAGGAGCCTCAGTTTCTGTGGTCTCAGACTCGCTGTGTGAGAATCAGAATCTCAAGTCTGTGTCATGAGGCGTGAACTCAGCACACTGGTTGAGTTATCGAAGGTCGTTACACCCGCACTTAGAAAATCATTCAGGGTGTCCCTGATGGACGCCCATTCTCTCGTATACAAACGGTGTCACGCATCGGGGTGGGTGGTATGCCGTTCGACTTGGATTGGAACGTTGCCCGGGCGAAGTCGTTCATACCTGGTCGGCCGCTTGTGGCTCGGTGTCCTGGGTAACGGTGGGTTGATTTCCAGCAGCTTTGAGCAGTGCGACGGCGATGGCGGAGAGGACCACAACTCCACTGACCACGAGCATCCAGACCAGTCGGGGATGTTCATCGGCCCAGGCCCGCTTCGGTCCACGTTTCTGATAGAGAGCATTCCTGCTGTCGGGCCGTGCGATGAGGGTGGCCATGCGGTTGATATCAGGAAGCGAATGAATCCGTGTCAGGTCATAACTCGGGGCACCAACTCGTCCCCCGATGTAGAGGGCCACGGGGTGCTTCGCCTCCAGCAGCGATTTCGTCGGGACAGCCAGATACTCCTGGATTCCGTAGGCCCGCGCGGATTCAACTCGCAGCCGCGGATTGTCCCCATTCTCAATCTCCAACCGTAACTGGTCGGTACGTTGCGTCTGGAACGTCGTGGAAGTGGTCTGGCCCGCGGTGAATTTTGGCAGATGAAACAGCAAGAGTGATTGAATCGGCGTCGTGCTGATCTCATCGATCCGGTACAGGCGAGCCTGACGCAGGTACTCCTCCGGACCCGAGACCTCGAACTCCAGACCGTCAATCGGCGCCGGTCCGGGGAGGGTGAGCTCCGCTCGAGTCGTCTGGTTTTCGACTCGCACTTCGTTCTTGACAGTGATGGCATAGCTCATGCGGGTGGCCACATGCCGCCGGGCCTGACGGGCGATGCAGCTTTTGATGGTGAGTGGTGGCTGTCCGGCGTTTTCGATCTCGAACCGGTAGTAGTGATACGTCGAGGGAGGACAGTCGATCGTCGTGTCAGTCAGCCGCAAGGCTCCTTGAGTTCGGTCGACGACGTATCCATCACTCACGATCTGCTTCCACTCCGCAGCATCAGGTTGGTCTGCACCGGAGATTCGCAGCGTACGGACGAATTCCCGCTCGGAAGACGCCACTGTCAGCCGGAAACCTTCGATCGCGTCGGAGATGTCTTTGTCGGCGACAACGATCTCCGTGGTGGTTCCGGAGTCCTTCTGCCGGATGATCGGCAGATCGCAATCGGGCGGTCCAGGTTCGTCGGTCGGCGAAATCAACGCATACGGAATCTGCGTGGAGTTCCCCGCCTCATCGACACTCAGAATCCGGACATCGTGAAGCCCCCCCAGGCTCGCAGCGTATATCTCTTGTGACAGGGGGATGCGGACGAAATTCTTGTCGACATCGCTCTGGCTTGCAGAGGGCGTGTACGGCTCCAGCGGAAATCGATGCGACAATTGGGTGGAAAGGTCGGGAGCTGCGTCATCGGCGCGGAGTGGACCGCTGAGTCCGAGAGGAATCAGAACCGCGAGCAGCAGGCACATCGGTTTGATCCAGTCCTTCAACTGGTTGTTGAAGCGGCGGTACAGAAACGATCCAATAAAGAGAGCGACACCCAGCCCGGTAAATGCCGCCACGCGAATTGGTTTGTCGAGGTACCACACGTCGTAGAGGAAGACCTTGGCGGTGGTCAGGGAGAAGACGACCAGAGCCATGATGCGGATCGGGGCTGACCTCTTAACAAAGCCCGCACAGATGGTCACGAGAGCCAGTGCGGTCCAGGTGCCCGTGACCGCCAGTGATGTGGCCGTCCCCCAGCTGCGCTGCCGGCCTAGGGCGTAGACCTCGATCGTGAACATCAGGAACCCGATGGCATAGGCCAGCATCCCCATCTGATCGTTCGAGAGGCTCGGGCTGCGCAGGCGATCGGCATCGGGCTCCGCGGGCGTCAGTTGTTTCCAGAACTTGCGGGCGACTAGCACGGCCCACACCGCGAGCAGGTAGCAGATCCCACGCGGATTCAGGAAGGGATAATTCCAAGCCTTGGACAGCCCCTGACGAACCTCCGAATTCCAGTACCCCAGTGTTTCAAAGAACAGCATCACGACGATGGCTGTCTGTCCGATCAGCAACAACCTTGAGAAGTTCAGCAGCGGGCCACGTTGAGAGGTGATGCGCCGGCTGGCGAACAGGATGCCTACTGTGAATAGTGAGAACCAGATCCCAATGGCACTGACCTGAGAGGTCCAGATCCAGTCATGTCGCTGGCCGAATGCCAATGTCTCGGTCAGGCACATGCCGAGCAGAACGAACGGCACTGCGATGGTGAGCGAAGTCGCCAGTGACCGGTCATCGGGGGTGTTCGCGTGGCTTCGCAGGTATTGATTGGCACCCAGTAACGCGGCGACAAACGCCATCAGAAAGCCCATCCCGCGCGGGTTCAACAGCGGCCTGCCCCAGAGTGGGGTAGATATGCTGTCCCAATCAGGGAAATGTAGAAACAGGAATCCAATGAACAGAATCGCTGTGATGCTGTAGAGCCCCCGGACCAGTCCACCAAGCGTCGAGACATCGCTCATCCGCTGAAACGCGAAGAGCGAAAGCACCGCAAAGAACGATAACCAGATCGGGACCATCGACAGGTGAGTGGCCACGGGCCAGTTGGCCCGGGCTCCGAAGGCATACGTCTCCAGCAGTCCCATCGCCAGCACGGCGATGGGCACCAGAGGGATCAGAATCAGCGAGAGCTGTTCAGCACTGGGCATCGGGATCGCGTGCCCCAGCTTCTTTGAGGATTCAGACCATTCGTTACGAGCAGCTTTCTCCCGCCTGCGGTACTCCCACGAGAGGATCGCCAGCACAGCTGCGTTGGCGATAAAGCTCATTGATCGGCCGTTGATCAGTCCCCAGGCATAGGTCTTCTCGGGGTTGATGGCTTGCGGATCTTCCCAGGCACGGCGGATGAATCCCGTGGTGAAGTCGAGTGGCTTGGCCAGTGTGGCCATGGAGTACATCACCAAGTGCATCTGCACGAAGGCCAGCAACCCAAACCCCGTGACGCGGAAGCCTGGCTTGTTGTAACGCAGACCAATCTCGATCAGTAACAAGCTCTCCACGGCCCAGGCGATCACGATCCAGTGTCCCTTCAACTGCAGTGGGACTGCGAGGGTCACGAACGTGAGTCCGATCCCGACCAGTGTCACGACGACCGGGTTGTTCCCCGGATTTCGCAAGTACGCGAACGACCCGCTTGCGATGTAATAGGCCGCGACGAGGATGGCCAGCAGTCCGTGCAGGTTGGAATGCTCGGGCCTGGTCAGCCAGTAGATCGCCCCAAAATAGGCGATGGGCGTCAGCAGCATCAGCCCCATGTCGTCTCGACTGCTTGCCTCTTTCCGCACCACATGCCGCCAGATTCCCAACACAGAAAAGAGCACACCGAATACAGTGATCCACCCCGCCGTGATGACGAGATCAGTGGGGACATAGCTATTACCCAACCAGCCGAGCCAGATGATCACAGTGCCGACGAAGTTCAGGAGATGCAGCGATCCCCAGTTGCGGAACGTTGCCAGAACAAGTACGCCGAGATCGAGAATCAGGATATAGGTGAAGAGCGAGGTGACGTTGCCGCCCCCCTTAGACAGCATGTAAGGAGTCAGGAATCCGCCAATCATGGCCAGGATCGCACTGGTCAACGAATTGAACTTCGCGGCGAACGAGAGCCCCAGTGCGGTGACAAGCGCCATCCCCGCAAAGGCCACCAGCTGGGGAATGAGGTCATACCACTGGAAGGCTGCGAACAGAGAGAAGTACAGAATCCCCATCGCTGCCCCAGCCAGTCCTTCGGCCAGGATGCGGTAATCCTTCTTCATGCCAAACGCAGCACCCACGAAGACCAGCATGCCGCCGAGGATGCCCAGCGCCACGCGTCCCGTGGGCCCGAGCCATTGTTCCTCGATCGTATACTTGAGGAAATAGCCCATCCCGATCATGACAGCGATGGCCCCGATCCAGCTCATCCATTTGCTGGCGTCCATCTCATTGAACACGCTGGCCGGAGGAGAGACTGATTCGGGACGCTTCTTCGGGGCAGGCACGGCACCCTTGGTGTCTCGGTGAGATAGAAAATCGAGGAGCAGATCTCCTGTCTCTCGCTTCTCTTTCCGAGCTGGTCCACCGGCCGAGGCGACTGGAGGAGTGGCTGTCGAACCTGCGAGCGCAGCTTCCTTGGAGATATCGCTGGCTGCAGCTGCAGGCGATTCAACCGCTGGTGCTGATGGCGGGACCGGGTGGAGGATGTCACGAATGGATGTCGGCGGTGAAACTGCAGCGGGGGCGACTTTGTAAGAATCCTCTGTGGGCCCCACGAATTCGGTCGCAGGGGGAGGAGCAGGGGACGTGAAAGTCGTCGTCCCCGTTTTTCGCAGTTGTCGCAGCTCCTCGTTGAGAAGTTCGATCTGTTTCGTGTGAACAGAGGTCCGGCTGCGCAGTTCGTCTCTCAGCTTCTGGAAATCTTGAACAAGGGTCCTCACGCGAGAGGACTGTGCCATGAACAAAAATGGTCCCACAAAGATCCAGGCTAGAGCTGCTAGCCCGATGAGGATCAGAATAGCTTCCATCGCTGCCCCAGAAATTGCCTTCAGACGATTCTCAGTGGGATGTTTTACCGGGGAGGGCAGTCTGTTGGCGAGTGCGACCACTGCACTTCATCTGACGAAAGGAGAACGACCACACTCTTCTCCACAGCGTGGTGACTTTATGACGACGGAGTCGATGCTGGCGATTATTCGTGTGCGGCATGTCCTTTCGTGGCCGATGAGCAGTTGTTTGATGGCAGAACAGCTGTGGATTGATAAGAAGCCATTTGCCGGGAACCACGACAAGCAAGGTGTTGTCGGACTGACGGCGCGTCGTCGTCGGCTTGATCATGAGGCGGCAGCAAGTTCTGTCATTCGGTGGTTGAAATGTGAGTATTTTTCCACACATACGTCGATCGAGTGAGTTTGGAGGGTCTTGGCATGGTTCGTGCTTTTGATGTGGATGTCAACCCGTTCTCCGGTCCGCCTGTGGTACCGTTTCGCGGTTGACAGAACTGGTCGGGATGACAAAACCACTCACCCCGACCTCACGGTAGGAGCCGTTGCATGAAAGATCGCACCCCCCCAATGCTGAAAGTCGCTGTGGCTGCAGTGGCGGCTCAGTGGTTCTCCACTTTGGCGGTTGCTCAGGACTTCCCTCCGGCGCCGCCGATTCCCGTCCGTACACAACAGGTCGCAGAAGGTGCGGATTCCGTTGTCGTGGGGCCAGCGTTGCCGATGCCGACAGCTCCGACGCCAGTGGCTCCCATGCCTCTGTTACCGACTCCGGTCGCTCCCGCGCCGGACGATTTGCCACCGGCAGATCCGACTCTGGCGGTACCGGATGCCGATGTGGAGGCGTTCGCGCGTGGTCCCGTACATGAGGCATTCGCCGATGTGTACGACCTGAACCCCGTTACGAACGAAGTGATCCCGCAGGCTCCTCCGCCGACGGTCGATGAGCTGCCACCTGAGCAGACTCCGACCGGAGTGAACGTGCAGTGGATCTCTGGTTACTGGAGCTGGGATTCCGAGGCGAAGGACTATCTGTGGGTGAGCGGAGTCTGGCGCGATGTGCCACCCGGTCGCCGCTGGGTCCCCGGATACTGGGCGGATGTGACGGGAGGCCATCAATGGATTGGTGGATTCTGGGCCGATGCTCAGGTCCAGGATCTGTCGTATGTGCCCCAGCCTCCCGTATCTCTGGAAGCCGGTCCCAACGTGCCAGCACCGGGTGAGGACTATCAGTGGGTGCCTGGTAACTGGGTCTATGCGTCGAATAACTACCAGTGGTCGCCCGGGTACTACATGCCCTGCCAACCCGACTACATGTGGGTGCCATGTCAGTACACGTATACCCCGCGTGGCTATGTCTTCGTGCCGGGATATCGCGACTACCGCTTTGCCCGTCGCGGAATCCTGTTCAGCCCCGTTCGGTTTCGCCGACCACTGTTCGCATACGGCTTTGTCCGTCCCGCGTACTACCGGCCCCGGTACTCGATTGGCATGTCGAGCTTCATGATCCACTTGTTCGTGCGGCCTGGATTCCGGACGTTCTACTTCGGAGATTACTACGGCAACGCCTACGCCAGCATCGGGTTCACACCCTGGTATCGCCGGTCGCTCGTCCACCATCGGTACGCTGACCCGGCCCTCAGTTTCTACCGTTGGGATTCGCATCGGCGGGGAGTCGACTTTGACCGCAGTGTGTCCACCTGGCACCAACGATACGAGTCGAACAACATGATTCGGCCGCCTCGGACCTTTCACGATCAGGATCAGTTCCTGGCCCGCCATCGCGGAGACCGTACCGCAGAGCTGGCTGTGATGGGCCACAAGTTTGACGATGTGGTGAAGTCACCTCGTGATGGAGCTTCGTTCCGCCAGATGGATCGGCAGGACCTCGACCTTGTCCGGGAGAACTACAAGGTCAACCGTTCGCTGGAATCCGCTCGTCGTCAGCTGGAACACGGATCGCACGGGGGACAGCCTGGAGATCGACACCCCGGTCAGATTACCGACCTGCGACTGAAGGATGGTCGAGATCGTGGCGTTCGGATTGAGGGTCCTCGTGATGGTCAGGGACCGAATGGCGGAAACGATCGAGGTCACGGACCCGTTGTTCAGAACGATAAGCTGAAGTTGAACGACTTGCCTGAACGGATCAAGGAGCGTACCCGCGAGTCCGTCACCAAGATGGATCGAGGACGTCACGAAACGGGCCGCACTCCCGGCGATCAGCTGCCCAATGGGAAATTGGGTGATTCCAATCGTCCGAATGGGGCGGATCGAGGAATCGATCACCGTTCCCCCCGCGGTCCCGCGGGG
>CANJZR010000104.1 GCA_947479075.1 Planctomycetaceae bacterium | reverse complement strand
TGCAGCTGCGCATCTGCAGTTTGGCGCCCGCTCAGCGATGGCCCGCCTGCTGGAGAAGGAGTTCTTCCTCTCTGCCAGTGAGACAGCTGTGATCGACCAGATGGCCGCGATCGCACTCGCCATCTGCGGGATGATCTGTCTGCTGCGTCCGGCGTGGCCGGTGCTACTGGGGCTGTCAGCTGCGAGTACGGCTTTTGTGATCGCGAAGGTCTGGCTCCGTGAAGGAGGCCATCCGGCGGTGATCATCTCCAGCCATGCAGCGATGATGCTTTCGCCGTTGATTCTCGCGTGTGCCGACTTCTGGCCGTTTCCCCGCAAGTTCTCGCTGGGGTTCTGGATCGCAATCGCGGCGATGATGCGACTGGCTGTGTGCCTGAGCTTTATCGGAAGTGGATTGCAGGGGCTGATCGAAAGTCATCAGGGAGGCGACCTCGTTCGTGTCGCCACCGGTGCGTATGAGAAGTTCACACGACATGCTCCGACGCCTACACAAGCCAGGATTACGCTCGCCATCGCCAGTGCCGTCCAACTCAGCATGGGCCTGGCACTGCTCATGAACCGTTCACGTCAAGCTGCTGGATTTGCAGCTGTCGTGGGAGTGTTCCTGGCCGGATGTTATTCGATTGGGCTGGGCATGGCGGGGTATCCCCGGACGTTGACGCACATGGTGCAAGGGGGCCTCGCCGCAGCGTTGTGTCTCTTCTGGACGAATGCGATCCAGGAAGGGGAGATGCGGTACGTCCCCGATCTGCCCGCCGCGAAAACAAAAGGCGGGCACTGAGCATTCATTCACGAGTCTTGCGGTCTGGGGCCTGGGTGAGTAGACATAGTTCTTTCACTCCCTGACTGACCTGAACCATGCACCACCACTTCACGCCTGACCGGTACTACAACGCTCTCGGTCCTTATGCCCCTGCTCTGACAGTCGAATCGGGCGATACGATCACAACCGACACGGTGGATGCTCGTGGGTTCGATCGAGATCGAAAGCAAATCGCCACTCGTGGCAATCCCATGACGGGACCATTCGCAATTGAGGGCGCCGAGCCGGGCGATGCACTGGCGGTCCGTATCATCCAGATTGAACCGTCCCGCACCTACGGATTCACGACGACCTCGGTCGCCCCACACTGCGTCGATCCGGGCTATGTCCCCTCTCTGCCAGCGAACGATCTCGTCGACTGGGAAATCGATCCAGTAGCAAAGACGGTACGTCACGCCGGTCCACGACCCGGCGGGATGCCGGAACTGGTGCTCCCTCTCGATCCGATGCTTGGTTGTTTCGGAGTGGCCCCTGCTCGTCAGCAAGCTCTCTCCACGGCGACCTCCGGCCCCTATGGCGGCAACATGGACTACCGGGCCTGTCGTGCGGGAGCTGTGCTTCTTTTTCCGGTCTCTGAACCCGGAGGGCTCTTCTTCCTGGGCGATGCTCATGCCGTGCAGGGAGACGGGGAGATCAGTGGCAACGGCGTGGAAATCTCCACGCGCACGACGGTCGAGCTGCATCTGCTGAAGGGCTACCACCTGGAGTGGCCTCGACTGATCGATCAGGACGGAATCGCCACGATTGGGAATGCGCGTCCTCTCGACCAGGCCACTCAGCACGCGACGACCGAGATGCTGCGCTGGTTGATTCAGGACGCGGGGCTCGATGCCACCGGGGCCAGTCTCTGGCTGCAACAATGCGTACGGTACGACATCGGAAATATTTTCGACCCGGCCTATACGATGGCCTGTCGACTCCCACGAGCTTACTGGCCACCCGCTTTGCGAGAGAGCGAAGTCATTCGAAGATTCGCATGAGGAATTCAAACTCACTAACCCGAAGCGTCAGCGAGGGCGAGTCGCTCATTGACGATGAATTCTCAACAGTCACATCACAGCCACGCGGTTGAATCCGCCGGGAGCAGAGAGCGAGACACCTGCTCGGTGTGCTCCCTCGCTGGCGTCTCGGTAGCGTAATGAGTGGGGCTCTTACAGCCCGCGGCGAGTTCCCAGGCTGGTTCCGGTTGCCACACTCTCGCGGACACGCTCCACGGATTCTCGCAGCTGCGCGAGTTCATGGGTTTGCTGGCGGGCCAGTCGGCAGGCGTTATCCAGTTGGGGGAATAGCCCTCCTGAGAGCCTCACACCGACCAGCTCAGCGGCGAGTCCCTGGATCTCCTGATTCAGTCCGCGCCGGAGTCGAGTCAGGAAGGCGATCAGCAGCACACCGCTCCACAAGATCCAGAAGATCCCGGCGGGGATATAGAAGTCGGTCGTCAGAAACGGAGCGTCATTCACCAGCGAATCGTAGAAGAAGTTCTTGCCGACACGAAACAAGACGAACAGCACATAAGCCATGAACAACGCTTCGTACCTGATACGCACCGACCAGTGCGAGTTCCGGGCCGCGAGACGATGAATCAGATCATCCGCCTTCTGGCTCGCATCACCGAGAAACTGCGTTTCCAGCCGCGCTGCCTGTTCCCTCAATTGATCGATCGTGGAAGCGGGCAGGAGTGAGCGGTCGAAGCCGGCACTGCGGACCTGTCCCTCAATGATGAGTTCTGTCTCACGCAGCAGCACATCATCAATCCCCAGTGTTGAGGCTCGCTGCAGACCGGCGTCCGCAGAATTCCGTTCCTGCATCTCGCGCAGCATACGGACCCCCTGGACTGCTCCGATCAGCGCCATCTGGGCTGTGCTTCTCACTCGAGTCAGACTCAACGACATCAGCAGCGAGCCGAGCCCGTGGTAGGTTCGTAACACCGCCGAGAATGGACTCAGCCCCCAATTCTCGACGACCGCCTCGACCAGTCGCCGCTCCCACAGGCCGCGCGACGCTTCGAGATCACTGCACAACTGCTGGGTCATTCGCCTGGCCAGAGCGGACCGCTGTTCGTTCAACATCTGTTCGAGTCGCTTCAGCTCTGTCTGGCTTTGCAGCAGTGTCGACTGACACCGGGAGGTGGCCTCCTCCAGCAGATCGACCACATTCGCCCGGCGAATACGAGCCCGTGAGGCACTGCTCAACTCACGCATCAGCAGATCAATCAACTGCCCCATGTCCCCTGCAGGGCGTCGCCCGGCAATCTGCTCGCGGAGAGCGAGTTGAGAGTCCACAAAAAAAATCTCGGGAGCGTCATACGCCGACGAGAGCTGTTTGCTCCAGTCCTCGCGGATGTCCTCATCGAGGTCGGCATGTGTCTGTACGAACACCACGCGACATCCGGTAGCTGCTTGTGCAAGTTCCTCGCTCACCCGAGCTGAGCGGTACTTCTGCTGAGTCGAAACGTAGAGCAGCACATCGCAGAAGGGGAGCAGCGAATGCAACAACGCCAGATTGCTGTCGGGGGTTTCTGTTTCGCTGGTGTCCGGGTCGGGACAGTCGACGATCACCAGATCGCGTACCAGTTCTGAGTCGCTCCGAACTAACTCGCAATCGTGCAGAGGCAACCCGAGGCGGGTGAGATCGGTACGTTCGTGGCAGACCACAATCGGCCGGCGAGTGGTGGGGCGCTGTCGTCCGGTGCGCGTGACATCGGCCCCGATCAGTGCGTTGACGAGAGAACTTTTCCCGGTTCCTGTTCCGCCAAACGTTGCCACGACCAGAGGAGCCTCAAGTCGTATCCGCAACGCCTCAGTTCGGGCCAGCACTCGCCGCAGGAGCGATTGGGCCTGCGCGATTGGCTGCCATGCGGACGGAGCATCCGCCCAGTTGCGCGCCTGACGCAGCAGCGAATCAACCTGCGAGAGTAGTTCCAGTTGATTCAGGTCGACATCGGACATGTCGGAGGCAATCTATCCGGGCGGGAATGTGGGCGGACTCGTGGCTCTCTTCAATCCGGCACTCACAGCGAGCCAGAATGTCACGACGGAACAGCCATCGAACCGCCCTGATTCTAACCAGTCCCCATGACCATCGGCCAATGTTACGGAGAGGACGACGACCTCTGCTCATCACATTCAGTGCTGGACTTCATCGTGATGGCGATCACACACACGTGCCAGCGGCCGAATAGATGAGGTGGCGGATTCAAAGCGGGAGTCCATCTGTCTCCCGCTCAATGCGAAACGGGCAGGCGAATTCGCCTGCCCGTTTGAGAGCGTGTTTCGTAATGGCTTGATGGCTATTTCCGGATCAGGACTTCCGAGCCAATCGTCAACAGGTCGTACACATCGGCGATGTCCCGGTTCCGCAATCGGATGCATCCCTGGGAGTCGGATTTCCCAATCGAAGAATCGTCGAGTGTGCCGTGGATGCCATAGCTGTCACCCAGATCGATCCAGTACTCGCCCAGCGGATTCTTGGGATCGTCGTGCTCGATCACTCCATCGGGACCGTAGTACGTCGGGTCTCGCTGCTTATCCAGAACCTTGAACGTTCCTTGTGGAGTCGAACTGTCCCGGCCAATCCCGACGGCGAAGGCATGCACAAAGTGGCCGTGCGAGTGGATCGTGATCTCCTTGTCGCTCAGGTCGACGACCGCCGAGAATGGTCCGCGAATCACCTTCAGAGTCTGGCCGGGGCGGATCTTCTTGGGATCGGTCCGATTCAGTTTGGCCAGATACTCCCAGGAGACGTTGTATTCCTTGGCGATGCGTTGCAGGACATCTCCCGGTTTGACTTCATAGCCGTCCATGTAGTGGGGCTTCGGAGCGAAGTAGATGTTGTACGAAACCTTGCGGAGGCGTTCCTCGATCTGCTTCCGGACCTCGGGACGCTTCCAGTAGAGGTTCGACATCTGGAAGTTCGCTTCAACATCTTCGCCACTTGCAATCAACTGATCGATCTCCGTGAGGTCGATCTGAGCTGCAGCTTTCTCAGGGGCCGGGGTTTCAGCGGGAGCATCGTCGGCGTTCTTCAGAGCCAGCTGAACCGCTGGGGCATTTCGCTTGGAGTCTGCGTCGGTCGCTGCGGTTTGAACAATTTCTTCCGAGTTTTTTTCCAGAGTGTCAGTTTCAGAGGTTCGATCGGCGGTTTGTGCCGCTGCGACAGCCGAATCCTGCCGGCGAGTCCCTTTCAATTCAATCCGTGCCGTGCCGAACGGGCTCTGCGGACGAGGCTTGCCAGAAGCTGGGGGAGCGGATGAGGCTGTCCGGGTCTGCTCGGGAGACGACTGGGGTTTGGTCGTGGAGCCGACAATCTCAGCGGTTTTTGCGAATGGGTTCACTGGCGTTTCGGGCTCGACGGCTTCCTGTTCGGCAGCGTCCTCTTGGATCAACGGTTCTGACTGAACGACCTCGGGCTCACCCGCGTCTTCGGATTCGTTCTGATCAGCTTGAACAGTCTGCGTTTCAGGAGCGGCTTCCGTGGATTCTATTTCTGCTTCCGCTCCAGACTCGGACCCGGCGGGGAAGGTACGAGCTGATTTCCGGGACACGACTGGCTCAGTCTGTGTTTCCTGTTCGACAACGGGCTCGCCTTCAGGCGTCTCGCTGGCCCAGTCGGGATCGAGTTCTTCCTCGGTCGCGGCGACTTCCCGTGGTGCGTGAGCGGGCTTCGGCCGCAGCAAATCCAGTTTCCAGGCCACTGTCATCGCCATGCCGGAGAGGATCAGAAACCAGAAGGGAAAGGTTTGCCAGGGCTGCTTGCGTGTATCTCGACGCATGGGAATGTCCTCCGTGACAGGCCGACGAGTAGGCGTGCGGGCTGATGATCTACGACTGGGGTTGGTCGGCTTCCGGAATCTCCGGAGCGGGCGTCGGCTGAGGCGGAACGCTGAAGTACTGGTCGTTGTTCATATAGTCCTCACCATGGTTCAGTTTCCAGAACTTGGTGGGATCGATGCTATTACAGCCAGTGACCAGTAAGAGTCCGCACAAAAGCGGGATGAGCTGTGAGACTCGGCGCATGGCAGTTCTCGGCTCAATGGGAGCGAAGAGGAGTGTTCGACAGGATGGAGGAAAATCCTCCAGAAGACGGGCCGGAACTCTAACTTTGCTGTGGAAAATCACCAACAGCGATTTTTTGAGAAGACCTGTCTACGCCCGGCGGTGTTTTAGATAGAGTGAAGTTGCCCGTTCCCGCCGAGACTTGCCGCCTCGGAGTTGGTAACGTGCTATCTGATCAGTGGTTGCGTTGATTTTCAGGCTGCAGGCATGGAATGAGCCACCGCTCAGACACGGAAACTATCAGGATGACCATGAAAACATCGTTCCCAGGGCTGAGTCTGGTGGTCGTCGTCTGTTGCCTGGGACTGGTTCCCCTGCTGGCCGAGGATCCACTGGCGAAGCCCGCTGCTCTCGACCTCTCCGCTCAGAAGGCTGCCCTCGCCCGGTGGAACTCGTTGATTGGTGGATGGCGAGGCACCGGACAACCGCGTCGCGGGTCGAACACCGGGGCCTGGCGCGAGGACACGAACTGGGCCTGGCAATTCTCCGAAACCGAGTCGGCTCTGGTGGGTACGGTGACCAAGGGCAAGCTGGCCTCGAATCTCAAGATCACAGCTCTGGCTGACAAGCAGTTCCACCTGCAATGGACATCTCCCGATGGTGTGACTCGCGAGATGAACGGAGCCATCGAAGAGGCCAAAGTCGTTTTCGTCTCGGAGCCCGATGAACAGCAGGATGTCTATCGGGTGACACTGACTCCTCTGAATGAGCAGCGCACACTGATTCTGTTCGAGAAGCGGAAAGCCGATCAGCAAAACTACACCCGCATGGCCGAAGTCGGCTACACCCGCGAGGGAACCCGCCTCGCCGGGACAGGTGGAGGCCAGCCCGAATGTGTTGTGACAGGCGGTCTGGGGACCATCAAAGTGGAGTACAAGGGGAAAACCTACTACGTCTGCTGCTCAGGATGCCAGCAGGCATTCAACGATGACCCGGAGGCGATCCTGGCCGACTACAAAGCTCGACACGAAAAAGAGAAGGCTGGGAAGTAATCGCAACTGCGCGAGAGCGACAAGCGAGTCCAAAGAAGCGGTCATTCCGTCGTGTATACGTCAGCGAACGTGAGCGGAGGCGGAGCCGGACGCTCACGCACGCCGCTCACTCTGGAAGCTGTCCATCAAAGCGAGAAGCCGCTCATCATCGACTGATGAGCGGCTTCTGTGCGATAAGAGTGAATCGCCTGTGTCTGGTTACCGCGCGATTTTGCGGAACTTCTCAATCACGGCATCCAGTTCTTCTTCGTCCAGGAAACCATCACGATTGGTGTCTCCAACGATGAAACCCTTGGAGAGCATGTCATGCTCCTTGGATTCTTCCTTCGAGATCTTTTTGTCCTTGTCCTTGTCGAACTTTCGCAGAATCATCTCCGGACCCACCGACGATCGCATCGACTTCATCTCTGTCGAACCCCGAGGGACGATCACGTCGAAGTAGCCCAGCATCATCTCATCCCACGATTGGTCGCCCCAGCCGACCTCTCGGGTCGGATCGGGATTGGCGGGGTTGTTACGCGAGTTGTCGTAGACTGCCGTGCAGACCATGCGCGCTCCCTGCGGTACCTTGACCGGCTCAGTGAGCAGGTAGTTAGTCTGCCAGTTGAAGTCGTACCGTGGCACATTGAGGACAACCTGACGAGTCCCGTCCGGGAGTTCAAGTTCATACTTGAACGCCTTGCCACGCAGATGCATATGCGGAGCCAGCGAGATCATCGACAAGTCAATCGGCGAAGGACGGCTCTTGGCGGTGAATGACTGGTTATCCTTTTCTGGCTCGAGGCGGAAGCTGGTATTGATGACCTCGGTGGTTCGCACCTCGTGTGTCACCGACTTCTCATCCGCGAAGATCATCCCCACCTTGCTCAGGTCTTCCTGGGGCGAGCCATTCGGGGTGTAGTGGACCTGGAACTTGAACATCGAACCGGCCTTGATCTTCTTCGCCTGTCCGGGTTGAGCGGGCCTTGTGCGGGCTCCGGGGACATAGGCACACAGAAAATCACCTTCGACACCCTTCTTCTGATCGGGAGATGCCACGAACACAATGATGTGGTGGACGACTGCTCGATTGCTCGGCACCGCTTCCACCTCGGTCACCCACTTGTCGGTATCAAACTTGGGATCGACCATGAAGTACTGGTACTTCACACCGCGAGGTCCCGCATCGGCTGGGATCGAAAAGGGCTTCGAGTCCATGTCGAACACGGCATCGGGAGCTTTGCTCAGCTGCCATCCCTCGACAAAGGTCGGAGTCGGAGGAAGCTGAGACTTATCCCCTTCCGGACATCCGTCCTTGACCCAGGTAAGAATCAGTTCGCGTTCTTCCTCAGAGAGGCTGGTGTCGTTCGCGAACTTGCCGTGGGGAGCATCAGCGTGCCAAGGCGGCATCCGGCGGTCAGCGACCACTTCGGCAATCATGTCGCCCCAGCCTTGAGCGTCATCAAAGCTGAGGAGCGAGAAGGGGCCGATCTCGCCCGGACGATGACAATCCACACAGTGAGTCTGAACGAGTCGAACGATCTGGTTTGACCAGGTGACTGTTGCATCTTTCTTCGGCTGGCGAACGCGTCCGATCAGGCAGCCAATCGGTTCGGTCCGTGCCACACTGACGGGCTTTCCGGCCAGAATCTCGTCGAGGGCCACACGCAGGTCTTGTCGTTCCGCAGCCTTGCGCTGTACTCCGACGATGTACTGGTCATCCACACGACCGCGGTAAAGGACCACGCCGAGTGGGCTGATGACGAACACCTCGGGCGTACGCACTGCACCAAACAGGTCGGCGACCTTCTGTCCCGGATCTTTCAGGATCGGATACTCGATCCCGAGTTCTTTCACATAGGCTGTGATGTCAGCAATCGAATCCTGCTGATTCGCATTGATCGACAGGAACTTGGCCCCCTGAGGCTCGTACTCTTTCGCCAGCTGTTGCAGGCGTGGCCCATACAGCTTGGCCAGTGGGCACTCCGTCCCGAGGAAGGCGACGACGAGACACTTCACATCTTTGAAGTCGGTCGAGTGAACGGTCGCTCCGCGAAAATCATTGAGCGTGAACGGCTCGACGGTTGCACCGACATCCGCAGCCCGGACTGGGGTGCTTTCGACCCAGCCCAATGCGAAGGTCAAAACCAGACCACCAATGGCCAGAATTCGTGTCATTGAACGTAAGTTCCAGAACGGGGGGACTACGATCTCACGCGGACGCGAGGAGATGTATCACTGTTGTACGTATGACCGAGAGTCATACCAACTAATTACCCCGCTGACACGCCGAAGTTTCGTGAAAATTCAATGAAGAGGGGCATTGCGAGGATTCCAGGCAAGCAACCGAGACGCTCGACGGAAGGCGATGCCCAATTCGTGAGCAGACCTGCACTTTACATATTCGGAGGCACGAGAGTCCTGCCGCTTATTTCTGCGTTGCGAGTGCTTCCTTCACACCGGGAATCAACCGTGCGGCGTTCTCAGAGTAGACCTTCTTCAAGACCTCGTCCGGCAAACCGATACCGAAGATGTTCCATAGTCCCTGTGGTGGGAAGGGGTTGTCTTCGTACGGGAAGTCCTCGTCCAAAGTCTCAAGAAACCGCCAGTGCGGAATCAGCTCCGAAACGGGGGGGACGCCATCTGTCCCGAACAGGATGCGATCCGCATGTTTGAGGAAGAACTTGCGGGCCGTATACGGTTGCCTACCCAGTTCCGAGACCCGCGCTGAGATCTCGACATTCATATTCGGATACTTCACCAGATACTCATCCAGCTGG
>CANJZR010000103.1 GCA_947479075.1 Planctomycetaceae bacterium | reverse complement strand
TATCGAAGAACGCATCGATCGCGTACTCAATGAGAAGCGAGAAATCTTCCGCCGCGTACTGGGCGAAGGGGACAACACGAACGCTTCGCTGAGCCTCAATGCCAACGAGATCTTCGGTCTCTTCAACATGAAAGCACGCAGTGCGAAGGGAACGAAGTCCATCCGTCCGGAAGTGCCGAAGAAAGAAGCGGCGTAGAGCGACGAGGCAGTATTTGGGGAGGAGAGACAGACAGGAATGTCTGTCCTACTAACGGATTTCAGGAGGACAGGCATTCCTGCCTGTCCTGATCCACGAGAAGCCGAGAATCAGCTCGTTCCCATTCCAACAAACAGCCCCCGCCAGAATTACTTCTGGCGGGGGCGTTGTTGTTTGTCACTGAAGGCTGGCAGCTGATCGCTGACAGCTTCCCGCTTAGTACCGGTAGTGTTCTGACTTGTACGGACCTTCGACAGGCACGCCGATGTAGTCGGCCTGATCCTTGGTCAGCACGGTCAGCTTCACGCCGATCTTGGCGAGGTGCAGGCGGGCCACTTCTTCGTCGAGCTTCTTCGGCAGGACGGTGACGCCGATCTTGCGAGTGTCCTTGGTTTCCCACAGTTCGATCTGAGCCAGCGTCTGGTTGGTGAAGCTGTTGCTCATGACGAAGCTGGGGTGACCGGTCGCACAGCCGAGGTTGACCAGGCGGCCTTCGGCGAGCATGTAGATGCTGTTGCCCTTGGGGAAGGTGTACTTGTCGACCTGCGGCTTGATGTTCAGACGCTTCACATCAGTGCGGGCGTTGAGCTTGTCGACCTGGATTTCGTTGTCGAAGTGACCGATGTTGCAGACGATGGCCTGGTCCTTCATCTTCTCCATGTGTTCCAGCCGGATAATGTCCTTGTTTCCGGTGGTGGTCACATAGATGTCGCCGGTGCCGAGGGTGTCCTCGATCGGCATGACGCGGTAGCCTTCCATCGCAGCCTGAAGAGCACAGACCGGATCGATTTCGGTGACGATGACCTGGGCTCCCATGCCACGCAGGGCAGCGGCACAGCCCTTGCCCACATCGCCATAGCCGCAGACGACGCCGACCTTGCCTGCTATCATCACGTCGGTCGCCCGCTTGATGCCGTCGAGCAGTGATTCACGGCAGCCGTACAGGTTGTCGAACTTCGACTTGGTCACGCTGTCGTTGACGTTGATGGCTGGGAAGAGCAGCTTGCCCGCGTTGGCCATCTCGTACAGACGATGCACACCGGTAGTGGTCTCTTCCGAGACACCCTTCAGGTCCTTGACGATAGTGTGGAAGATGCCGGGCTGTTCCTTGCCGATCTTCTTCAGCAGGTCCTTGATGACCTTCACTTCGTGGTTGTCACTGGGAGAGTCGACCCACTTGTCGCCGTTCTCCATCTCGTAGCCCTTATGGATCAGGAGGGTCACGTCGCCGCCGTCGTCGACGATCAGCTGGGGGCCCTTCTGTCCCGGGAAGATGATCGCTTCCCATGTACACCACCAGTACTCTTCCAGCGTCTCACCCTTCCAGGCGAAGACTGGGGTCCCGGTGGCAGCGATGGCCGCTGCGGCGTGATCCTGGGTCGAGAAGATGTTGCAGGAGGCCCAGCGAACGTCGGCGCCGAGGTCCTTGAGGGTCTCGATCAGCACGCCGGTCTGGATCGTCATGTGCAGCGAGCCGGTGATGCGGACGCCTGCCAGCGGCTTCTTGGGGCCGTACTTTTCACGAGTCGCCATCAGACCGGGCATTTCCTGCTCGGCGATGTCGAGTTCCTTACGGCCGAAATCGGCCAGGCTGATGTCCTTGACCTTGTAGGGGAGGGACTTGTGCTCGGTGGACTTGGCCTGACTGACGGGAGCCTTTGTGGCTGTGGTCATCCTCGGAACTCCTGCGGGGAAAAGACGCGGGCAGGGCTCGTTGCCTGCTCTGCGAGTGAAAGTTACTTGAAGTTAGACCTGATTGGGTATTCACCAAGAGGTCCACGTGAAAGGCTCCCGATTTTCAGCGGGGCGCCGTCAAAACGTAAGGGCTGATTCCCGGTAATCGGAAACAGCCCTTGATCGTGTTGGTTCAAAGCAGCAACGGCGAACTAGAGGTCGCCCAGATCTGGAGCACCGCTCGGATCTGGTGCGTCGTCCACCGCCATGACGACGTCGTTCGATGCATCCAGGAAGATCTTGTCTTCGAGAATTTCTCGCACGACAGTGTGCATTGAGGGCTTGCCCATCTCTTCGACGAGTGGCGGAGCTCCCTTGTTCAGCTGAACCAGACGCTTCTGAATCAGCGTCGAGAGCTTGAATCGACCGCCCACCTTGTGGACGATCCAGTCTTCTTTGAGTTCATCGAGCATGAAGTTTTGCCTCTTGGTCTGAGAGAATCTGGCAGATTTCCCGGACGGCTTGCCCCAAATCGTCGTTGACTACCTGAAATCGGTAGCAATCCATCAGTTTAAGCTCATCGCGTGCCGTCTGCAATCGACGTTGCAGGACCTCCTCCGACTCGGTCGCACGGGAGCGGAGCCGGCGTTCAAATTCGTCGAGTGAGGGAAGCGTGACGAAGATCGAAACCGCGTGCGGGTACATCTTCATCACGTTACTCGCTCCCTCGACATCAATTTCGAGGAGAGCCCACTTCCCAAGTGATTGCGTCAGTGCAACTTCGGACCAGAGCGTGCCGTACCAGTTGCCGGTCTTGTGGACCTCGGCACACTCCAGGAAATCGCCGTTCTGGCGCCGCTGTTCGAACTCGGCCAGCGTGAGAAAATGGTAGTGTTCGCCGTTCACTTCGCCGGGGCGAGGGGCACGCGTCGTGGCAGACACGCACATCCGGATGGGAACCGAACAATCCCGGATGAGCTGTTGCACAATCGTCGACTTGCCACTCCCCGACGGACCGGAGAGGACGAGGACACGCGTTGCGGTATGAGCAGGAGATTCGGTCATTGCTTCCAGGTTCGCAGTGGCCAACGATCACCGTCGTCATGAACCATCGACCAGTTCCATGGTCTGGACTCTGACTGACAACTGATCACTGAAAACTGACTTCTTCCTCACTCCACATTCTGCACGATTTCCCGCAGCTTCTCCACCACAGCCTTGGCGTCGACGACCCGGTGGGTGATGGCCACATCATTCGACTTGGAACCGATGGTGTTCACCTCGCGGTTCAATTCCTGGCACAGGAAGTCGAGTTTGCGGCCGGCTGACGGGTGAGCGTTCAGTGAGTCCTCGAACTGTCCCAGATGCGATTGCAGTCGGGCCAGTTCTTCCGTGATGTCGCACTTGTCGGCAAAGAGGCTGACCTCGCGAATCAGGTCCTGATCGCTGACTGTCGATCCGGTGCCACTGAGCAGCTGGGTAACGCGTTCTCGGATCTTGTCGCGATAGGCAGTGATGACCAGAGGAGCCCGCTCGAGGATGTCCTGGCGACATTGACGAAGGTCGCGAACGAGTGACAACATCTCGTCCCGCATCTCGCCCCCTTCGCGGGAGCGGAACTCCTGGACGGTGGCCAGGGCCTTGGCCACTGCCTGCTCAACCAGCTTCCAATCTTCGTCAGAGAGCCCGGCCCCTGTCTCGTCGACGGCAACCCCAGGCAGCGACAATAACTCGCCCATGTATGGCGGCGATGCCGACAACGATTCGGAAATCGCTCGCAGCTGTTTCCAGTAGGCCGTCAGCAGCGTCTCGTTGATCAGCGACTCGCCGCGAATGCCGATGGCCTGGACTCGCAGGCTGACGTTGACCGTTCCACGTGCGATCGACTGGCGGACCAGTTTCTCGATTTCGTGTTCCTTGGCGGACCACGAATCGGGGCAACGGACCGACACCTTGAGGTGCCTGTTATTCACACACCGCACCTCAGCAGAGACGGCGAATCCGCCATTCTCTGCCTGGGCGCTCCCGAACCCGGTCATGCTCAGCAGCACAGTGGTCGTTCCAGTCGACTAGGGCTTCGGGGCTTCCGCGGCCGGAGCAGCAGGAGGTGTCTCGGTGGCCGGGGCAGCGGGAGCAGCAGGTGTTTCGACAGCCGGAGCCTCAGCGGGCTTGGTCTCCGTGGCAGGTGCTGCAGGCTCAGCGGGCTTCGCATCTGCTGCGGGAGTCTCAGGCTGAGCAGGCTTCGCCTCTGCGGCCGGTTCAGCAGGTTTCGTTTCCGCTGCAGGGGCGGCTGGTTCTGCCGGCTTGGTTTCCGTCGAGGGAGCGGCTGGCTCGGTCTTCGTAGCGGGGGCTGTGGTTTCAGCCGGAGCGGTCGTCGCACCGTCCGCCTTGGCTCCCCCGGTGGATGGAGCAGTCAGCTCGCCCTCTTTGGTCTTCTTGTCTTCAGGCAGGTTGTTGCTGCGTGAATTGCTCGCATGGGCAGTCCGCATCACGATCCCGCAAATCCCTGCCGTCAGGGCCCAGACGATCGCCACAATCACGGTGATCCGAGTGAATGCGTCACCCGCCTTGGCACCGAAGGCACTTTGGCCTCCTGCACCACCGAAGGCGCCAGCCAATCCGCCGCCGCGTCCCCGTTGCAGGAGGATCAGCACGATCATGAAAAAACTGAGGACGAGAACGACCGACTGCAGGACGTAAGCAAGGTAATTCACGGGGATGAACCCTTTCAACCGGTTGAGAAAGCTGTCGACTCTAGCCCGCCACTGCCACAGCTGCTTCGATGATCGGCACGAACAGCTCAGGCTTCAGGGCGGCTCCGCCCACAAGTGCCCCATCCACATCGGGTTGCGACAGGAGTTCTCGGGCATTGTCCGGCTTCACGCTTCCTCCGTAGAGAATGCGAGTCGCCGCGGCGGACGAAGCATTGTAGCGAGCAGTCAGCCAGTTGCGAAGATGGGCATGGGCTGCCTGAGCCTGCTCCGGACTTGCGGTCAATCCGGTCCCAATCGCCCACACCGGCTCATAGGCCACGACGACATGGGCCAGCTGTTCAGAGGTCACACCAGCCAGGCTGCCGGACATCTGGGTGTCGAGGACCTGGTTTGTCTTCTCGGCCTTGCGTTCTTCCAGCAATTCACCGACGCACAGGACTACCTGGAGGCCCTTGGCGAGTGCGGCGTGGACCTTCTTGTTGACGATGGCGTCGGTTTCACCATAGAGCGTCCGACGTTCGCTGTGGCCCAGAATGACCGAGCTGCACCCCGTGTCGAGCAGCATGTCGAGTGCCACTTCGCCGGTAAACGCTCCCGGTGCCTGCTCGGAGGCATTCTGCCCGCCGAGGTCGACTCCCGTACCCTTCACCACGTCACGTACAGCCAGAAGATAAGGGGCTGGCGGGGCGACCATCACGTCGACCTTTGCCAGCTTCTTCGGAGCAGCTGCCGCGACTCCCTTCGCCAGGGCGGTGGCCGAGGCGAGGTTCGTGTTCATCTTCCAGTTTCCGGCAATCAGATAACGTCGCATGGGATTTCGCAGTGGAGCTTGTGGAGGATGACCTTGGATCGGCGAAGCTCCTGCTGAGCCGGTTCCGAGGGGCAATCTGTTCAGACTTCGATGACTCCGGGGCGAGGCACCCCTCACGAATCATCAGGCGGGCAGCGGGTCGATCGTCATCCCCATCAGGGTAGCGAGGGACTTCATCTGCTTGACCAGTTCAGCGTACTGCTTGGGCAGCAGAGCCTGGGGACCATCGCTGGTCGCCTTTTCCGGACAGCTGTGAACTTCGATGTGGACACCATCGGCACCGGCGGCGATGGAGGCCAGCGACATGCTTGGGATGAGGTCGGGACGGCCCGTGGCGTGGCTGGGGTCAACCACGACCGGCAAGTGGGACAACCCGTGCAGGTTTGGCACCGCTGCCAGATCGAGCAGGTTACGGGTCGATTTGTCGAAGCTGCGAATTCCGCGTTCGCACAGGATCACTTCCTGGTTGCCGCTGGCGAGGATGTACTCAGCTGACATCAGCAGGTCTTCGATCGACGCGCTCATGCCGCGCTTGAGCAGGACGGGACGCTTGGTCTGGCCGACTTCGCTCAGCAGGTTGAAGTTCTGCATGTTGCGGGCACCGATCTGGAACATATCGGTGTAGCGGTCGATCAATTCGACCTGCCGTGGGTCCATGACCTCGGTCACGATCGGCATCTTGAGTTCGTCGCCGACCTTACGGAGCAGTTTGAGTCCCTCTTCGCCCATCCCCTGGAAGCTGTAGGGGCTGGTCCGAGGTTTGAAGGCTCCTCCACGCAGGACATTGGCTCCGGCGGCTTTCACCTGGCGGGCAATGTCGTAGAGGATTTCTTCGCCTTCGATCGCACAAGGACCGGCGATCAGGATCAGGTGTCCGCCGCCGATCTTCACTCCGTGTCCGAGGTCGAAAATGCTGGGCTGTTGACGAAATTCGCGGCTGGCCAGTTTGAAAGGCTTCAAAATCCCCATGACATCCTCAACCCCAGGGATCGCCTTCAGTGGCGCGTTTCGCAGTTTGGCTTCGTCTCCGATCACGCCGACGAGGGTGCGTTGCTCGCCTCGGCTCACCTCATGTCGGAAGCCCATCTCCTCAATGCGGTCGGTCACATGCTTCAGTTGATCCTCAGTGAAGCCAGGCTTGAGGACGATGATCACGGGAACCTCGGTGTTGTCAAAAAGTGAACTGGAGTCAAAGTGACCTGGGCCGTAGATGACTATGGCCAATGAGCCTGTCTCAACCGCGAACAACCCGGACCGGGGCAGCTGAGACAGGCGGAAAATGATAACGGACCACCCGAGCGGATGCGAGCAGCGGAAAACGATTCACGTCGCACTTCAGCGAGCGAAGGGCGGATGGGGGCTTCAAGCGGCGCATCTCGAATCTGCCCAAACCGAAGAAACGGCACAGGTCTCGCCTAAGGCATGAAAAGGCACTTATGTTTTTCGGCGTCTCGAAAGTGCGTGTTGTCAATGACTTGTGGCTCAAGCCGTCTTCTTGCTGTTCAGTTCCCATTCACATGGTTACGATGGACGGAATCGAGGCAGACAGGCTGCCACGCTCGCTTTGGACCTCACCACAGTCTTACTGCCAGGAGAGTCATATGGGTCGTCAATCGACGCGTCGTACATTCATTCAAAACACTTCGGCCATCGGGGCTGCGGCTTTCGTGGGGGGCTCTGTCAATCTGCAGGCAGCTGAGCGTTCCGCCAACGAACAACTCAACGTTGTCAACTTCGGTGTCGGCGGCAAGGGCGGCAGCGACTCGAACAACGCAGCCAAGTTCGGCAACGTCATCGCGATCTGCGACGTGGACCGTGGCACCCTCGAAAGTAAGGGAAATGCCCAGGGCTTCAAGGAAGCTGAGCGGTTCACCGATTACCGCGAACTGCTCGCCAAGTTCGGCAAGAAGTTCGACATTGCCACGATCAGCACCCCGGACCACATGCACGGCCCGATTACGCTGGCCTGTATGCGTCTGGGAGCCAGCTGCTACACCCAGAAGCCACTGACCCGCACGATTTACGAAGCCCGCCTGTTGTCCAAGGTCGCTGCCGAAACCGGCGTCTGCACCCAGATGGGTAACCAGGGAACCGCTCTGGATTCTTCCCGCGAAGCCATCGCTCAGCTGAAGTCGGGCGTCCTCGGACCGCTGAAGGAAGTCTACGCCTGGTCGAACCGCCCCGTCTGGGCTCAGGGACCTGGCCGTCGCATGACTATGGAACGCTTCGCGAAGGAAGCCAAGGAAGCCGATGCCGCGACTGCGGACATGCTGATCGAGAAGAAGAAGGAAGAGATCGCCAAGGCGATGGAGCGGGTCGACTGGAAGAGCTGGATCGGTGTCGCACCGACCCGCGAATTCTGGCCCGGTCTGTACCACACCTTCCAGTTCCGCGGCTGGTGGGACTTCGGCACCGGAGCTCTGGGCGATATGGCTTGCCATCAGCTCACCGTGCCGTTCGCCTCGTGCGGACTGCGTGATCCGATTTCGGTCCAGGCCAAGTCGACCGGACACGACTTCGACAGCTTCCCAGCCAGTGCCGTCATCAAGTTTGAATTCCCCGAGACCGCTGAGCGTCCGGCGATTCCGTTCTGGTGGTACGACCGCAAGGGCAACAAGCCCCCGATGGAAGTCTTCGAAAAGCACGGCATCACCGATGTCGCGAGCAGCGGTGTGCTGATCGTCGGCGAGAAGGGTGCCTTCTACAGCTCCGACGACTACTGCGGTCGCTACGAGCTCAAGGGTGTCGAAAAGGTCAACGCCGAGTACGAGAAGGCCGAGAACAAGGGCGACAACGACACGAACAACATGTACGAGTTGTTCCGCGCTGTTCGTGCTGGCGACCCGAAGATCTGCAAGTCGAACTTCGTCGACCGCGCTGGTCCTCTGACCGAAACCATTCTGCTCGGTAACCTGGCAGTGTGGGCCGCTGCCACAGGCGGCAAGGATGGTGAGATGGGCGACTGGGGCGAGAAGGTCGAATGGGACGCCAAGAATCTGGTCGTCACCAACCTCGCTTCGCTCAAGACCCCGAAGGTCGCTGACCTGATCAAGCCGGTCTACGCCGAAGGTCATCGTCTCGACTAGTTGATGTCGCGGACCTCCGATGCCGGCTCAGGTATCGGAGGTCTTAGTTTTGTGGGATGGGCTGATTTGCGAGAACAGCCCGACTCTCGTTCGCCCCAAGCGTCGAGTCAGTCAATGGGCAGGACACCTTCCCCACTCTGAACTTCAACAGGGGTACGTAATGGACGTACCCCTGTCTTTTTCATACGTGTGTCGATGAAAGCACGAGTCATGGCAAGTTGGAATTCTTTACGCGGACCCGCAGCTGTGATCGCTCTGGGCCTCGTCTGTCTGGCTGGATGTTCGAAGCCGCCAGTCCCCGGGGATGCTCCGGCTGGTGGGACTGCCCCCACGGCACCGGTTGCAGCTCCCGCCGCTCCGGCCAAGCCCGCTGTCCCTGTGGCGACCGCCAAACCAGAAGATGTTAAAGCTGTTCGCGACCGTATTGCCGCCCTTAAGGGAGCCAAGTGCGAGCCTGTCGAGGGAGACCTGGTCACCACGATTATCATTCCCGACGGAGCCCCGCTGACTGCGGAAGACATCGCCCTGCTCGGCAAGCTCACCGACCTGACTAAACTGCAGATCTTCAACTGCCGTACGCTGAACGACGAGATGGCAGCCACGCTGACCAATCTCAAGGGCCTGACCAGCCTCGCGATCACCAACTCGGCGATCACTGACGCGACGGTCGAGGCTATCGTCAAGACCTACCCCAAGCTGACCGACCTCGACCTGTCGTCCAATACGAACATGTCGAACAAGATCATCAAGATCATCAGCGAGCAGCCTCTGCTGCAGCGACTGACTCTCGTGCAGAATCGGGTGAACGACATCGGAGCCCAGCGTCTGTCTCTGCTGACCTCGCTGCGGGCACTCGACATGCGTGGCAACATGGAAGCCGGCGATATGGCCCTCGACGTAGTGGCCGGGCTGCCGAAACTGGCGGCGTTCAAGCACCGCAGCACCGCCGTGTCGGATTCCGGCATGGAGTCTCTCAGCCGCAACCAGACTCTCGATTCGCTGCTGATTCAGGACTTCAACATCACTGACCAGTCGGGGCCATCGCTGGCCAAACTCAGCAAGCTGACCCAGCTGGAGGTCTTTCGCTGTCAGGGCTTCGGCTCACAGGGAGTACTCGCTCTCAAGGGGATGGGCCTCACCCGTCTGACCCTGCGTGACCTGCCGAACGTCTACGACGACGCGTTGGAGATCTTCACCGACATGCCGAAGCTGAAGCGACTCTA
>CANJZR010000102.1 GCA_947479075.1 Planctomycetaceae bacterium | reverse complement strand
GCGATTCGTGCCGTTGGTACCAATGCCAACGCCCGTTTCAACCAGGTCTCGAACCAGTTGACATGATTCGTGGCCGGAAACGGCCTCGCAATACACACCAACCGCTCTGCAAGGATTACTCCGGGCAGAGCGGTTGTTCGTTTTAGGGGAGCTTGAGAAATACCCGGGGCGTCGTTACCCCAAACCTGCCCGGTACAGTTTCCCGAAATTCTCCAGAAGAAATTTTTGACCTTCTCCCAGCCTGACATAGGTTTGTGTACTTCAAGTGCAATAACCCGATCTTCTCGATCGATGTCCGGCACTTGGTCCCCGTTCAACAGGTGATCTCATGATTCCATTCTGGCTCCCCTTTGAACTTGCCCCCCTACTGGGAGCAGCCTCCATGGCAGCTGCGAGCCTTCTGTGGTTCCTGACTGGTGGAGTCCGCACCTAGTTCCCTGGAGATGCCACACGGCATCCGGTTTCTGTTGAGTTATCAAATGGGCATGAGGCCTGTTCGACTCAACAGAGAGATTTCCCCCTCATCTGAAAGGCCGGCTCTCATGGATTGGCACAACATTTTTGTCGAAAATTGGCACGTCAAGCTCGTCGCGGCCGTCATGGTCTGGGCAGCTTGGATCGACGGTAAGGAACTGCGAGTTCCGAACTGGCTGACCTTCCCCATGATTCTGACCGGCCTGATTTACGGGACCTGTGTCGGAGGTCTGTCGGGACTGGGCGCCGCCCTGCTGGGCATGGTCGTCGGCCTGATCACCATGCTCCCGATCTATGCGGTCGGCGGCATGGGTGCTGGTGATGTGAAGCTCATGGCTGGCCTGGGTGCCTGGCTGGGCTGGAACGTCGCCTTCAACGCCTTCATCTGGACTGTCTTCGTCGGAGCCGCCATGGCTCTGGTGATGGTCGCTTATTCCGGAGAATGGAAGAAGCACTTCGGCCAGTTCCTCATCATCTGGCACGAGTGGACCACCATTCGAGATCCCAAGAAGCTGGCAGAAATTGCCGCTGAGCGTAAGCCACGGATGTACCTGCTGCCCTACGGCATCCCGATGACTGTGGCCTCGATCGCCTACTTCTTCTACGCCGGGATGTTCTAAGAACATCGCCTGCGACGAAGCTCTGGCAGAAACCGCCGAAATTCCCCGCGTTGTGATGGCATGACGCGGGGTCTCTTGGCGTAATGACCGAAAAGTCCACCCACCAGGACAAGTTGTTCTGGTTAATCCAACCGTCATAACCCGCATATTGTGAAGTTGCGGTCCTGGTGATGCCGATGTTGTTCCGGGGCGAAGTCTATTTCGACTCCGGGGACGACTTGCAACTCAGGTCCTCCATTCGGAGTACGAAGAGATGAAACCCAAGGCACTGATGTTGTTGGCCGTCGCCATCGGGTGTGGTCTGGTCGCCATGCTGGGAGTCCAGCAGGCGATGCAGGGCAGCCAGAAGGAAGTGGTCATCGAGACTCGCTCAGTTCTGACTGCTCTCAAGGACATTCGACCCGGTGAGCCACTCACCGAAGAAAATGTCGGGATGCAGGAATTCCCCGTCACAGCCTTGCTGACGTTCGGGGAAGACCTGCTGACCAAGCCGGAAGACTACCAGGAACGAGCTTTGATGGTTTCGGCGGTGAAGGGAGACCTGATTCGCAAGTCCAAGCTTGGTGACAAAGGCTCATTCAGCGCCTCGCACCAGATTCCCAAGGGCATGCGAATCAACACGTTCCCAGTCACCGACTCACAGACACACAGCGGTATGCTCAAACCGGGCGACAAAGTGGACCTCAAGGTCACCTTTAACGGCCGCAAGGGCATGGAGCTGAGAACTCTTCTGGAGTACGTCGAAGTCTTCGCCTGCGAAGACAAGACCGTCAAGAGCGAGGACAACAAGAACCAGCAGCAACGAGCCCGGTACGTCACACTTCTTGTCACCCCGGACCAGGACGACTACATCGAGATCGCCAAGATCAAAGGTCAGCTGTCTCTGTCACTGCGACACCCGGAAGACGATGAACTGGTGAATGCCAATGGACTCAACCACGATGCGCTGGATGAGTTGAGGCACGCAGTCAACAAGGGAGATGTGGCTGACTACGGATACTCCGAAGAGGATGAATCGGGCCATCGCAATCAGGAAGCAGCGGGAAACGCGGATTCGGTGGCAACCACCGATCCAGCCGCAGGTGGAGTCCAGGGATTCCTTCAGCAGGCTCCTGCTGCTGCTCCCGTGGCACAAGTGTCCGATGTCAAGAAGTGGAAGATCACCGTCTATGCTGGCAACGACCCTGTCAGTATCGAACTGGACGATCTTCCTCCCAAAGTGGATGCCAAGCTCGGCCTGAAAGCAGTCAAGGACTTGTCCCCTGATCTGGACAAACTCCTGCCTCAGGATCCGAACGCCAAGACGGATGACAACGGATTTCCAGTCGATGCGAATGGGAATCCGACCATGAATGTTGATGTGAAGGACGCCGGGCCTGATTCCAACGATCTGACGGTGGAAGTCGACGACATCCCTCTGGATGAAAAGGCTGCCCCCGATGCTCAAGGAATTCCGGATCTCCTGAAGAAGTTGTGGTCGTCTGACCAGAAATGACGTGAGTCAAATCAGTCAGACACCACGAAACGCGATCGAGGGATCGATCGCGTGATGCAGTCCAAAGATGTGCATGACACGAGTGAATGGTGGCCAGGTTTGACGAACACGTCGAACCGCCAGCAACATCGATCATGCCAATGTGATTGAGGTGCAAGGATGTCAACCTCCAAGCAGTTCGGTTGGAGAACCGGGATCTACACCGTCTGTTATCAGACGGCGGCAGCAGCGGCCCTGTGGGTTGCCTGCGCATCTTCCGCGGTCGCTCAGGCACCAAACGCCCTGCCCCTCCCAGGTCCGGCAGCCGCTCCCGCTCCGGTACCTCCACCACCGGAACCCGATCTTTCGGGAACTCCGGCCCCCGCTCCAGCTCCCGTACCTGCACAGAATCCTCGCCCATCGCGGGATACCGAGCCTGTCCTGCACGTCATCTCTCCCTCGACCAAAATTTCTATCCTGCACCTGCAATCCCGTACGCTGGAGTTTTCCAAGCGGATCCAAGTCGTTGACAGCTTTAATCCTGAAATCCTGAATGTCTCTGCGGTCACACCCAATCAGATCCGCCTTCGAGCAGACAACACAGGCGTGACCTCCATGACCGTCAAAGATGAAGACGGCAATGTGTTTAACGTGGAAGTCTTCGTAGAAGGAGACGTTCGCGAACTCAAGGCGTATCTGGAACGACTCTTCCCTGGCTCTGCCATCGATGTCGTGTCGCTGAAAGAGAGCGTCATCCTGCGTGGCTGGGTCACCGAACCACAGTCGATCCCGCAGATCCTCGCCATCGCCAAAGAGATGTACCCCACAGTCCACAACCAGCTGCAGGTCGGTGGTGTCATCGGTGTTCAGCTGCATGTGAAAATCCTGGAAGTCCAGCGATCCAAGTTGAAACAGCTCGGCTTCAACTTCATTGCCAAGGGTCAGAATTACGCCATCGCGAGTACGATCGGCGGACTGGTTCCAGTCACCGGGATCACGGCTCCCTTCAATGGACCTCCGGTTCCTTCGATTGGCTCCAGCACTGCTCCTCTGCTGTTCGCACTGACCGGAAACTCCAACTCCTTCCATGGATTCCTTGACGCCCTGACCACCGAGTCTCTGGCGAAGGTTCTCGCCGAACCGACTCTGGTCACCACCAGCGGTCGACCGGCCTCGCTCCTGTCGGGTGGTGAATTCCCGATTCTGGTCCCCGGTGCTGTCGGTACCGTCTCGATCCAGTTCCGCGAATTCGGGGTGCGCATGGAAGCAATTCCGACTGTCCTCGGAAATGGAAGACTCCGCCTCGATATCGCCCCAGAAGTCAGCGAAAAGGACTACAGCAGCTCGGTCAACATCCAGGGGATCGTGGTCCCTGGTATCAACACCCGCCGCGTCAACACCCAGGTTGAGATGAACTTTGGTGAGACGATCATGATCGGTGGATTGATCTCTCAGAAGCGAGTGACCACCTCATCGAAATATCCGATCATCGGAGAACTCCCCATCATCGGTACCGCCTTCAGCAAGAAGGCTCACGAAATCGGCGAGACGGAACTGCTGATCATGGTGACACCGGAAATGGCTGGACCGCTGCGGAATGATCAGGTCCCGGAAAATGCTCCCGGATGGACCCATGACGAGCCCACCTCCAAGGAATTCTTCCTCGATGGCATGCTGGAAGTCCCCAGCTACGGTCCGGACTGTGCGAACTGTGAGAACGGTGCCTGTCCGACTGGAATGCCCTACGGTAATGCCCAGGCTGGTCTGACCTCAGGAGGTGGCCCGATCTGTTCTCCGGACGAACAAATCGCTCCTGAAAACTCGCCGCAGATCGCCCCATCAGATGAGCAAAATATCACTCCTTCGGCTCCGGGCAGCGGTGAAATCCAGACGATGAGTGGACGGTCTGGTAAGCAGCAAATCATCCAGGCTGGCGGCGATCCCTTCCGGGTTCCTTCTCGACGTGAGATTCCCGATTCCAGTGGTCGGACCACCACCTCGGAATCGACTAGGACCTCGCCCAAGCCGGGGCTCATCAACCCTCCACGTACCAACTCCAATCGATCGCCGGGCCGAACACGATCGAATACCTCCAAACCTCAGAGCGTCCGCGATCAGGCCAATTAAACATCGAGACTCTCTCGATAAGATTGACACCCCGATCGACTGACCCAGGCCCCATCAACTGTTCCACTCACGCGAGGGTTTATCCCGGTGTGAGTGACTTCCCAAGGATGTCATCATGAGTAACGTCGTTCGACTCGCGATTGTCGATCCCAACGACGGCTCGCGTAGCTCGGTCAAGAACCTTCTGCTCGGCATCGATACCGTCTGGCTGGAAGCGGAATGTTCGCGTTACGAGTTCTTCGCCGATCTGGTCGCACAGACCAAGCCGGATATCGCCCTCATTAGCCTCGACGCCGACCAATCCAAAGGTTTGGCACTCATTGCTCAGGTCAGCCAGCTTATTCCGGCCTGTCAGGTATTAGTTCTCAGTAAGTCCACCGAAGGCAGCCTGATTCTTCAGGCGATGCGCAATGGCGCGCGGGAATTTCTCAATGCCCCGCTCCGCCTCGACGATTTCATGGCCGCGCTCGATCGCTTGCAACTGACGGGGGGAGGTCGCAAGGGGGGGAAGACGGGCGGAAGTAAGGTCGTGACTGTCGTCGGGGCGAGCGGAGGCGTCGGTTGCACCTCGCTCGCCATCAATCTGGCATGCATCGAGGCTCGCAACAAAGACAACAGCGTGGGAGTGATCGACCTCGACATGGGGCTCGGTGACGCCGATGTTTGGCTCGACATTATTCCGGACTACACGATTCAGGATGTCGCCGACAACATCACTCGGCTCGACTACTCATTGCTCAAACGATCTCTCACGCAGCACTCCAGTGGCGCGTTCCTGCTTCCACGTCCGATTCAGATGGACGACCACCCGCCCATCACACCGGATCAGCTGCAACGCGTGGTCTCGCTACTCAAGGCGACCTTTTCACATTTGATCATCGATGTCAGTAAGAGCTTCTGTCCGCTCGACATCGCAGCAATGGAAGTGTCGGACATCGTCCTCCTGGTGACGCAGCTCGACCTGCCCTGCCTGCGAAATGTCGTCCGCATTACCCAGTTCCTCGAAGAACGCGACCTGGCCAGCAAGGTCAAAGTGCTGGTCAATCGAATTGGCCTGGAAGACAGCCAGATCAGTCTCAATAAAGCCCTCGACACGATCGGTCGCGAAGTCTATTGGCAAATCCCCAATGACTACGCTTCGATGATCGAGTCGCGTAATAACGGCGTACCCCTCATCGAGCAGGCCCCGAAGTCGAAGGTCACCAAGGCCATCGAGTTACTGGCCCAGCAGATCGATTCAGGCGAGCAGATCAACCAGAGCGCTGCTGACGCACAAGCGGGAGCTGCCGCGACCGATAAGCCGAAGCGACGCCTGTTCAGCTTTCTGGGCAAGTAAACCCGTCTTTAATTGTATTCGGTAAACGGCTCGGATCCGCTGATCCTGCGTGGATCGCTTGCGATCTCTGGCAGATGCATGGACACTCATCCGTAGCACTGATTCGGGAGGACGTAGGATGGCTGGGGCCGGATCGCCTGATGAGATTGCGTTAATCAAAGCCGAGAACCAGGAACTGCGGATCCGGATTCAGGAGACCGAGCGGCAGCTGAAAGAGCTGCACGCCGATCAGTCGCTCCTCGAATCGCTAATGGAGACGATTCCCGACGATATCTATTTCAAGGACCGCGAAGGGCGGTTCCTGCGGATCAATCGCGCCAAAGCTCTCCGGTCGGGATTGTCCGACCCGCGTCTCGCCTGCGGCATGACCGATGCCGACTTTTTCCAGGAAGAGCACGCCGACTCCTCGATGGCGAAAGAGCGACAGATCATGGAGCAAGGAACTCCATTGATCGATGAGGTCGAAAAGCTGATCTGGCCCGATGGACACACGTCATGGGTTTCAGCCACCAAGGTCCCGTTGCGAGATCGTCTGGGGAAAATCATCGGGACAGTCGGGATCTCCCGTGATGTCACGGTCCATCACGAGATGGAAGCCGCCCTGCAGGTCGAACGCGACCGTCTGCGAACCCTGATCGACAACCTGCCCGATCATATCTTTATCAAGGATCGTCAGGGGCGGTTCGTGACCGTGAACTCCACGCTGGTCTCGGCGCTCGGCAATCACTCCGAATCGGAACTCATCGGACTCGCTGACCGGGAGATCTTCAACCTCACACTGGCAAAGGTCTTCGAGGCCGATGACCAGCAGGTGATGGACGACGGCAAGACACTCCTGAACCGTGAAGAGGAACTCGTCACGGCAGACGGTTCGCGCCGCACGATCCTGACGACCAAAGTCCCGCTCCGTAACAAGTCGGGAGAGGTCTTCGGCCTCGTCGGAATCTGCCGCGACATCACGGAACGCAAGCTCGTGGAAGAGGAACTCCGCCGAGCCAAGGACGCTGCCGAAGTGGCCAGCCGCGCAAAGAGCGATTTCCTGGCGAACATGAGTCACGAAATCCGAACGCCGATGAACGCAGTCATCGGCATGACGGAACTGCTCCTCGACACTCAGCTCCAGCCGGAACAGCGCGACTTCCTGGAGACGATTCGAGATTCCGCCGATTCGCTACTCGAAATCATCAACGACATTCTCGACTTTTCGAAGATTGAGTCGGGTAAAGTCGAGCTGGAAAGCTATCCCATCGAGGTTCGCGAGTGGCTCGGCGATGCGGTACGCACCTTGGCGATTCGCGCTCATGCCAAGAAGATCGAACTCGCCTTTGAGATCGACGAAGCTGTGCCCCAGTTTGTCATGGGCGATGGGCTGCGTCTGCGGCAGATCGTGTTGAATCTGGTCGGTAACGCCATCAAGTTCACGGCCCACGGAGAAGTCGTCGCCTCCGTTCAGGTCGAATCCCAGACCGACGACGAAATCCAGCTGCACTTCGCTGTTCGCGACACAGGGATCGGTATCAGCCCCGATCAGATCAGCCGAGTCTTTGAAGCCTTTGAACAGGCCGACACGTCGATGACACGCCGTTTCGGTGGGACCGGACTGGGCCTGTCGATCTCGTCGCGGCTCGTCTCTCTGATGGGTGGCCGGATCTGGGTCCAGAGCAAGCTGGGTGAGGGGAGCACGTTCCACTTCCTGGTGAATTTCACCAAGCCCAAAGTCTCTTCCAGTCCGATGGGCGACGCTCACGACCTGGTGATGGTCACCGGGCTGCGCGTTCTCATCGTCGATGACAACGACACCAATCGTCGTATTCTGCTCAAGATGTGCCAGAACTGGCAGATGCAGCCCACTGCGGTCGGTGATGCAGCCACGGCACTGGAGATCCTGCGACTGGCCAGTAAGTCGGGGCCTCCATTCGATCTGGTCCTCACCGATGCCAGCATGCCCGAGGTCGATGGTTTTACACTCGCCTCACACATTCGCCAGGACGACAAGATCTCCAGCGTCATCGTGATGATGCTGACCTCACTCGACCAGAAGCAGGGAACCCAGGAACTCAACTCCCTCGGGATCCGATCCTACCTCGTCAAACCGGTCAAACAGTCCGACCTGTTCGACGCCATTATGCAGGCCATGGATGGCAGACGCCTCGACCGCCCTGCCCCCGTCGAGCTGCAACAGACGGCCTCCCAGCTGCCACCGCTGTCGATCCTGCTGGCGGAGGACAGCCTCGCGAATCAGAAACTCGCCATCGGGCTGCTGAAGCGTTGGGGTCATACCGTCACCGTGGCCAATAATGGACGTGAGGCTGTCGACCTCGCAGCGAAGACTGACTACGACCTGATTCTGATGGATATCCAGATGCCGGAACTCGACGGCATGGAAGCGACCGCCCTGATTCGCCAGGAGCAGGCCCGCACCGGAAAGAGAGTCCCGATCATCGCGATGACAGCTCACGCCATGAAGGGCGACCGCAAGCTTTGCCTCGATGCCGGGATGGACGACTACGTCTCGAAGCCAGTCCGACCGCACGATCTCCTGGCAGCGATGTTGCCATTCTTTATCTCGGGGGCCAAGACAGCCACGACCGCGGATGCTCGAGAGCGACCCCCTCAGCGGTCGGCCTCCGTCGGAGATCTCCCTGCCGAAGTACGCATCGACTGGTCAGCGGCACGATCGCGTGCGCTTGAGGATGAGGATTTACTGCGGGAAGTCATCGACGCCTTCCTGTCCGAAGCGGAAGTCCTGGCTGTCGACCTGTCGAAAGCTCTCACATCGGCTGATTCCCAATCCGTATGCCGGCTGGCCCACACTCTCAAGAGCAATTTGCGCACGTTTGGTATTCCGATGGCAGATGCGCTGCAGACGATCGAGTTCGCTGCCAAATCACGCGACCTCGAACCCGTAAAATCCCTCTGGCCCACCGTCCGCCCGAATATCACTCTCGTCGTTGAGCAGATGAAGGCCTACCTGGCGAACGGGTCTGCGACAAATCTCCACTAGCTGTTTCTCTTCGACAACGAGATGGCCCCGCTGACGAGCACCATCGGACTCATGTCCGACGCTCACCATGTGTCACTGGCCATGCCCTGCCGCACTGACCACTGAAAGCTGATGGCTGACAGCTCTTCCGCACTTCCCCTCCCTCGACAGAACACGATCGATCGAACAAACTTCGGTTCTCTATTCACCTTCTCACCGACCGGACTTCTCGAAGACCATGCCAAAACTCGCTGCCTTTCCCAAAGCCTACATGGACCAACTGTGCGTTGACGGGTCCATGAAACTTCGCGAGTGGATCGACCTCGCCGCCACGCTCGATATCGATGGACTGGAGTTCTACACCGGACTCCTCGACCTGCAGGACCGCAGCCGCTGGGCCGAAGCCCGCAAGGCGACCGAAGACCACGGGATGACCATCCCCATGATGTGTGCGTCTCCTGACTTCACTCATCCCGATCCCAAATTCCGCGCGGAGCAGATCGACAAGCAGAAGTTCTGGATCGAAATGACCGCTGCCCTCGGCGGGACCTATTGCCGCGTCCTCTGCGGCCAGCGTCGTCCTGAAGTCAGCCGCGCTGACGGCATCGAGTTCGCCGCCCAGTGCATCGAAGCCTGCGCCCCGTTCGCTGAACAGCACGGGGTGACGCTGATCATCGAGAACCACTACAAAGACAACTACTGGACCTACCCCGAATTCGCCCAGAAGATGG